>DATBRN010000296.1:0-25679 GCA_036560225.1 Pyrinomonadaceae bacterium
CATCACCATCTCGTAGTTGGGAAACTGGCCATAGAGCATTCGCGAGATCAAGAGTCGCGGACCTACTTCAAAGAAAATGTGATTGCCATCCATTCCCAAACTGATGTCTCCATCATAGCCGGCTGTAAGTTTTGTTAACTCTGCAAGCGTTTTTCGAGGGATTAAGGTATCAATAGAATCGCTGCTGCCGTTTTTGGTTACACCTTTCTTCTCTACAAATGCCAACCGGTGACCATCAGTTGTAACCATCTTTGCGCCAGTGTCATCCAAGATGAACTTAGCTCCCGACAACGTGTAGCGAGACTCTTCCTGGGTAATCGCAAAAATTGTTCGGTCAACAAACGCCTTGATGACGCCGGCGGAAAGCTTGGTTGGCGCGGACTTTGAAGATGGCACTTCTGGAAACGCATCTCGCGCGACACCAACCATCTTGAATCGGGTTTTGTCGCAGGTTACCGTTACCCAGTCGTTGTCTTCCTTCTTAAAACTTACAGGCGCGTCAGGGAGCAATCTCGCTATTTCGAAAAGTTTCCTCGCCTGAACGCAAATGGCACCTGGCGTCGAAATATCTTCAGCATCCATGTCGCAACGTATCGTTACGTCGAGGTCAGTGCCGGTTAGTCGAATCGTCGTCTCACCCACAGACTCGATCAGGATGTTCGAGAGAACAGGGATGGTGTTCTTCTTTTCAACCACTCCCTGTACGAATCCGAGTTCCTTTTGGAGGTTTTGTTTGCTGACAACGAATTGCATGTTCGACTCCTTCAGCTTAGCGCCTTCAGTCAAAGCCATAATAAGCTCCTTATCACTTTCTACTTCTTAACTAACCAAAACAGTATATTTATTTCCAGCAGTAGCAGTAGGTCCTGTTGATTTGTGGAAAAAGCTGGAAACAACAATTAGACTTGCAGTGAAGCCTGTTAAAAAGACTGTGCGAGTTTTAATCGGTGTCCGCTCCAACTGTCGAAAAGAATTTGTTAGTCTCAATCATTCTATTCTTTCACAGCCTCACTTCCAAACACCTTGTGGACATTTCCCGTGACGCATGATCTTTCAAGATTACTTGTAAGAAGAGTCTTGCAAATCTCTGTGGAAATCCAGTTACTTCTTTAGAGCCTCTGACAGATCCAATAGCTGTCTCTGCAGGCTCGCGTCCTCCGCAGACAATGCCTGGATCTTCTCAAAAGAGTGAATAACAGTAGTGTGGTGTTTGCCGCCAAAAGCGCGGCCTATCTCGGGATAGCTGTGTTTCGTCAGTTTTTTGCAAAGGTACATCGCAACCTGCCGAGGGAAAGCAAACCGGCGAGAATTGTTTTTCGAAACTAACTGATCCACCGTTAGCTTGTAAGAAGAAGCGACGATCTTCTGAATTTGCTCAATAGTAATAACGCCAGGTTCCTCCTCGCTTGCGATGTTTCGGATTGCATCACGAGCAAGATCTTTGGAGACAGGAATCCCGCGCAACGAAGAAATTGCTACCAGCCTGATCAAAGAGCCTTCGAGTTCCCTAACATTGTTCTTTACCCTGCCAGCTATGAAAAGGGCTACATCATCTGGGATGACGAAGCCAATCATCTCCGCCTTGCGCTTGAGAATGGCGACTTTCGTTTCCAGGTCCGGAGGCTCAAGGTCGGCAATGAGTCCCCATTCAAATCGGGAATGCAACCGTTCTTCTAGAGTGGGTATTTCGCGCGGAGGACAGTCAGAACTGATGACAATCTGTTTTTGTTGCTCATAAAGAGTATTAAACGTATGGAAAAACTCTTCCTGAGTGCGCTCCTTGCCTGCCATAAACTGAATGTCGTCGATGAGTAGAACATCTACCGACCGGTACTTTTCCCGGAAGCCCTGTGTTTTGTCGTAACGGATCGCGTTAATCAGCTCATTCATGAAATGCTCGGAAGATAAATAAGACACGCGCAAGTGAGGGTTCCGCTGTCTGATCGCGTGGCCGCAGGCATGCATTAAATGGGTCTTCCCCAATCCTACCCCTCCGTACAGGTAGAGTGGGTTATAGGTTTTTCCGGGAGCCTCGGCGACCGCCAGTGAGGCTGCATGAGCAAACTGATTGCAAGAACCAACTACAAAGCTGTCAAAGGTGTACTTTGAATTGAGCGCCGGATCAAACGCGACTTGCCTCGCGCGAGCTACCGCGGCTCCGGCCATTTGTATTGGTTCCGAAAGCGCCTCCTGCGGAGCTGAAGGTTGCGGTTCTCTTATCTCTGTAGGTTGAAGCGAAGGGTGGAGGGACTTGGGAGTGTCCTCAGGAAGCATCCAGTCAACCGAATAACCAGCCAGGCTAAGTTCGCCAAATGACTGGTCCATCAAGTTTGCATAGTTGACCCTGACCCAATCCTGGACCATCTGATTGGGAGCCCGAAGACGAATCAGGCGGTTTGCCTTGTCAATCCCTACAAACCGAATTGGGTTGAACCAGGTTTCAAAACTTTCACCCTGGAGTTTGGTCTTAATGGTACGAAGTACACTATCCCAGAGACTAGTTTCAACCAAACTCATCGTTACGACTCGCAGACCTTCAAAATGAGATTACCCAACGCGGACAAACGGCGCGCCAAAACGACGGCAGAACAATCCGCTCATCCTCAGTTACCGCGCGAGAACTGCTGCCGCAATGTCGGGTTAAAAAGATTTATTCACAGGGTTTTCCTCAGCTTTGTGGAAAAGCCCTTGTTCTTAAAGTAAAGCTTTAAGCTTATATTTATCAACCACTTACAGGGAGTGAATTGAACGTGAGCGGAGACTAACACACAGCTTCCGTCTGAGGCAAGAGAGGCAAAATATAAAACACCATGGTGACTGGTTCAGTTCGGAGTTCCTGTCCGCGACTTGCCGTCTGATGCGCGGAAGGGGCTTCGCTGTTCCGTAGTTGTCGGAACGTTACCATTCTATTCCCCGGAGCGCAGCCCCAAGAATTATCGTGCCCTTGACGGAAGGGCATAGCCGCTTCCTCACATCAGGGCGGCAAAGCCGTAGCCACGCACCGTTACCTCCAATAGCCAAACTGAACTAATACGGGTCAAGCGACCTTTCTTGACAGGAGGTCTGGTGACCGCTAGTCTTACGGTTTTCTTTTTGCAGGAGAATTCCAGCTATGTCTAAGCGTACTTTTCAGCCTAATAACCGGCGTAGAGCTAAAACGCATGGGTTTCGGACCAGGATGGCGAGCAAGGCCGGCAGACTTGTTCTTAAGCGACGGCGTGCAAAAGGACGTCGGCGCCTAACCCCTTCTCACTACTAGTTTGTATTGCGGTTCATGACGGCGTATCTGCGTGGAAGTAAGGATTTCCAAAAGGTTTATCGAACGGGCAAGCGTTATGAAGGGGTTTTGATGACGGCATTTGTCTTGCCCAATAATCTGTCACATAACAGATTTGGCGTGACCGCTTCCCGGAAGGCGTTGGGTAATGCTGTTCAAAGGAATCGTGCCAAGCGAATGCTCAGAGAGACGTTTCGCTTAAAACGAGAATCATTAAGTAGTTTGCTCCAAAAATATGATTGGGTAGTCAACGCGAAACGAAGGCTGGTCGCTTTGAAGGTGTCTGCCGCAACCGACGAATTTGAGAACCTGGTTCTAAGAGTGGCTAAGGAAGAAACAAAGATCCAGACTTTTAAGTAATACGTACGTGAAGTCCTTATTAATCGCATTTCTTCGATTTTATAAACTCGTCATTTCACCCTTTCTTCCACCTTCTTGCAGATTCTTTCCCACGTGTTCCCAATATGCCACTGAGGCGATTAGTCGATACGGCGCGCTTCGAGGAAGTGCGCTGGCGCTTCGGCGTTTGCTGCGCTGCCACCCGTTTAATCCGGGTGGCTACGACCCGGTGAAATAGCGCACGGGCACAACGTTTTGGCCGCATAACCGGTTCGTGGCCGCTAAGCTGAATGCAACAAAAAAGACTACTTCTCGCGCTTGTGATCTCCATGGCAATACTTGTTGCGTGGAGTTACCTTATTCCCAAGCCACCGCAACCGCCAACTGCGTCGCCCACGCCCCAAGCCTCCCCGCAACCCACGGCCACGCCCAACGCGCCGGTCACCACCGCCACTCCAGCACCGGCTAGTTCTCCTACCGAGCCTTCTGCTCCGCACCGTATTGTTTTGATCAAAACGCCACTCTACGAGGCAAAGTTTGATAGCCAGGGCGCCGAGGCAATTAGTTGGATAATCAAGAAGAACAAGGACAGTGCGGATAAGAACAGCGAGATCTATTCGCTCGGACCAGATGGAAAAACGCATGTTCCTCTGGAGCTCATATCGCAGGAAGCTTTGAAACGGCAACCGCGCGAAGCCCCGCTTCAGTTGGCCACGGGTGACAAGACACTAGACACTGTGTTGATGTCGACGAACTATGCGATTGAAGGGATCGACAGTGGAACCGGTGATTCGGAGTTAACACTGCGAGCAGGCGAGCAGAAACGAATAACTTTTCTCCTGAAGGACGGCGCGACCGGTTTAGATGTTTCCAAGACATTAGTGCTGAATGCGGATAGCTACATCGCTCACCTGGAAGTCTCGCTGAAGCGCGGCGACCAGATCATTCCCCAGGCCAAAATTAGGATTGGAGCAAGCATAGGTGACCAGGGTGTCAAGCACTACACTTTCTATTCCGTACCACCGGAGGCTGTTGCTGCCGTAGGCGACAAAGTGGAGCGCCACTTGGCGCAGGCGGTCAATGAAAACAAGAATAATCCCGATCATCTCTCGGTGCCTGGACCGGTGGACTGGGCGGGTGTTGGCGACACCTACTTCGCTATGGTGGCCGTGCCCGGGAAAAGAGTAGAAGGGCTCGAGCTTCAGACCACCCAGTATAACTACGCAGGAAATGGACAGCCCGAAAAGAGATATCTCATAACAGCCTGGGCACCGATTCCCACGGATGGTACGCGCTCCGCCCTTTATTCAGGTCCGAAAGATCATTTCCTGTTAACAGAAGCGAGCAAGGATCTGGGCACAGCATTGAACCGAAATATAGACCTTGAAGGGCTGATCGATTACGGCTATTTGAGATGGATGTCGAGACCGCTGGCCGTGCCTATTCTCATTTCGATCAAGTGGCTGCGAAAGGTGACAGGTAGCTATGGCGTGGCCATTATCCTATTCACGATTGTTATTTATTCGCTGTTTTTCCCTTTGAAATGGCGCTCTTCCAAGTCGATGAAAAAGGCGCAAAAGCTTGCGCCTCAGATGAAAGAGCTGCAAGAGAAGATCAAAGGGATGAAGCAAAACGATCCTCGCTTGAAGGAGTTGCAAATCGAGCAGCTGCGTTTGATGAAGGAAGGTAATCCTCTGGGAGGGTGCCTTCCACTTCTAATTCAAATGCCGTTTCTTTTTGCGCTCTACAGGGCCATCACTATTTCGCTCGACTTTCGTCACGCGACGTTCTTGTGGCTGCCTGATCTGTCAGCTCCCGAACCTTACTTCATACATATCCTGCCGATCTTGATGGCTGGCACCATGATCGTGTTGCAATTAATCACTCCCGCGCCCTCGGCCGATCCTTTGCAGCGAAAAATGATGGCTGTGGGAATGCCGCTGTTCATGCTCTACGTTCTTTGGAGTGCTCCATCAGGCCTGCTACTCTATTGGCTCGTTGGAAACATTGTTGGCTTTGCGCAGCAGTTCCTTATAAACAAATGGACAAACCCCGAAGGTGAGGAACAGCCTCCGGCGGAAACGCCTGGCAAGCGGTCCTCTAAGAAAAGGAATGGAACAGGCAAGCCGGTTCCTGCCTAACCATCGGGATTTTTGAGTGAATCATGGATGATACTTGTTCGAAGGCCGGTGCCTTCCTTGAGTCGCTTTTTCAAAGCACTGATCTCAGGATAAAGGTCGAGGTTTCTGAAAAGCCGGCAGAGTGTTTACTGGACTTGAGTGGACCAGACGCTGAGTTATTGCAGGTCGAGGGCGGAGAACTACTGCAGGCCGTACAGCACCTCTTGAATCAGGCTTTTGGCAGAATGCTTCCCGAAGGCCAACGGCTTGTTTGCGATGTTGAAGGATTTCGAGCGACGCGCGAGGCCGAATTACGCGCGATGGCCAATCTTGCCGCGGAGCGCGTACGCAACACGGGGGCTCCTTTTGTATTTGGTGAAATGAATTCGAACGAGCGGCGAATTATTCATCTCACTCTCGCCGGATGTGAAGACCTCTATACGGAGTCGGTTGGGGACGGAGCCGCGCGTAAGCTTCGCGTTGCGCGAAAACCCTCTAACTAACGCTGGCAATACTCCGTCGTTCAGTCCTGCCGTTTCAATCGCGATGGATACCATAGTTGCAGTCGCAACACCTTCTGGCCGCAGTGCGATCGGTGTGATCCGACTCAGTGGACCAGAAGCGGTAAATATCATCCGCACTCTTATTCGCGATCAGAATTTTGCTCCCGAAGCAAATCGAGTGGTCCTTAAGACGATTGTCAGAGAGTCAGGAGAAACTCTGGACAGCGCCCTCGTCACCTATTTCCAGAGCCCACACTCATTCACCGGTGAAGACATGATTGAGATCAGTTGTCATGGCTCACCAGTGATTCTCAGAGAGCTTTTGGATCTTGTCCAACGGTATGATGCGCGGCTCGCCGGTCCTGGAGAGTTCACGCTTCGCGCCTGCAGGAACGGCAAGATGAATCTGACTCAAGCCGAAGCGATCCGCGATTTGATTAATGCGCAGACCGACGCGGCGGCCAAACAAGCTGCTCGTCAGTTAAAGGGAGAACTATCTATTGCGCTGCAGCCGGCTAAGGAGCAATTGATCGAGATCATAGTCAGACTAGAGTCGGCGCTGGAGTTTGTAGAAGACGATCTGCCGGCCATTCAGGTGAATGAAATCTCTAGCCGACTGAGCGAGGTGATCGCAACCGTTCAGAAACTGGCTGCTACGTACGCCAGCGGCCACCTACTACGCGACGGGTTAAAGGTGGCCATTATAGGACGGCCTAATGTTGGTAAGTCCAGTGTTTTCAATAGGTTACTGAGACTCGAGCGAGCTATCGTGACTGAGATTGCGGGTACGACGCGTGACAGCATTACGGAGGCTGTAAGTCTAAGGGGCATTCCTATCTCGCTGACAGACACCGCTGGTATTCGCAGAGCAAGTGACAGGATTGAAGAAATTGGAGTCGAGCGCAGTCATCAGGCGATGGCAGACGCCGATCTCCTGTTAGTAGTGATCGACGGCTCTACCGAGCTGGTAGCTGAGGACCTGGAGGTCTTATCTCAGGCAACAAAAACAAGATATCTCGTAGCTGTCAATAAATGCGATCTGCCTAGAGCCGACGGTCTAGAGACTCAACTTGGCGATCTTTCTCCGGTGGTCCATCTCTCAGCGTTGACAACGGAGGGACTTGATCATCTCACCACTGCTATACTTGAACCGTTTGGCACAGTCGACTCGGAAGGCGTTGGACTCTTAGTAACAGATAGTAGACATTACGATCTGTTACGCCGAACACACGACTGCCTGGAAGAGTCACTTGTGAGCCTGAGAAATGGTGCCAGTGAAGAGCTCGTGCTTGTGGGCCTCCATAACGCTTTGAAGTTCCTTGGGGAGATTACGGGTGAGACAACCACCGAGGATATTCTCTCTGAGATCTTTAGCACGTTCTGCATAGGTAAATGAGATGGTTTTCGATGAAGAGTTTGAAGTGATCGTTATTGGCGGTGGGCATGCCGGCTGCGAAGCTGCGTCGGCCGCGGGGCGGCTCGGTGCACGTACGGCGTTGGTAACGTTGAATCTCGATCTGATCGGCCAGATGTCATGCAATCCGGCGATCGGTGGCATAGCCAAAGGACATCTAGTGCGCGAGATCGATGCGCTCGGTGGAATCATGGGTCGCGTCGCAGACCGCACCGGTATTCAGTTTAGACTGCTGAACCGCTCAAGGGGACCAGCCGTGCAATCGCCGAGAGCCCAGGCTGACCGCGCTCTCTACCGAATGGAGATGCGAAGGACACTGGAGAAGACGGCAAATCTTCATCTGCGCCAGGGGATGGTGATTGACCTGTTGGTGGAGAAAGGAAAGGTCCTGGGCGTACTAATGCAAGATGGACGGCGAATGGGATCGAAAGCGGTGGTCATTGCCGCTGGAACATTCTTGAATGGTTTGGTCCATACAGGCCGCCGAACGTATACCGCAGGCAGAGCTGGCGAACCCGCTTCCATTGAGCTGGCGGAGGCTCTCAAGCGGCTAGGCTTTCCGGTTGGCAGATTGAAAACAGGGACGCCGCCGCGGCTGGACGGGAGGAGCATTGAATGGGATGCGTTCCAAAGTCAGGATGCGGATGAACGCCCGGTACCATTTTCGTTTTCGACAGACAAGATAGAGCAGCCTCAAATCAAGTGCTATATCGGATACACGACACAAACTGTCCATGAAGCGATCCGCAAGAATCTCCACGAATCGCCACTTTATTCGGGGCGGATCAAAGGTATAGGTCCGCGCTATTGCCCCTCAATAGAAGACAAGGTCGTTAAGTTTGCCGACAAGGAGAGGCATCAACTCTTCCTTGAGCCGGAAGGGCATGACACAAACGAAGTCTACCTGAATGGGTTTTCGACATCCCTGCCGGCGGAAATGCAACAGGAGTTGGTGAGGATGATTCCTGGTTTGGAAGAGGCAAAAATCATCAGACCTGGTTACGCAATAGAATACGACTACGTCGATCCGCGGGAGTTGGGACCGGATCTGCAGTGCCGCAGGGTCGCTGGTCTATTTCATGCCGGTCAGGTTAACGGCACCACGGGTTATGAGGAGGCGGCTTGCCAGGGCCTCCTGGCAGGAATAAACGCGGCCGCTCTCGTCAAGGGACGCGCAGCCCTTCGGCTGAGGCGCCAGGAGTCATACATCGGCGTTTTGGTTGATGATCTGATCAGGCAAGGGGTGGACGAGCCTTATCGAATCTTCACCTCCAGGGCCGAATATCGACTAGCGTTGAGGCATGACAATGCGGATGAGCGGCTCCGGCACTATGGACGAGAGCTGGGACTGGTAGGCGACGGCGATTGGGAGCGTTTTCACCAGAGACGAGAGCGTATCTCAAGGGTTAAGGCCGCTTTGAGAGAAACACGGCTGCGGAAATGCGATGTGGTGTATTCAGCCGTGGCAGAAACGACGGGACTGGACTTGGGTGATTCCATAAGTCTCGAGGAACTCGCTCGACGCCCAGGTGTCAGTGTCGAATTCGTTTCGCGCCTACTTCCCAGCAAGCTCTCAGGAATGATTGCCATCAGTGATCTAGAGGCTGCGTTAGCAGACAATCTCTACGCAGGGTACATCAAGGCTCAGGAAACGGTGATCCGTCGGCTGAACCACCATGAAGATACTCCGATCCCTGCCGATTTAGATTTTCGAGCCCTCAACGGATTGTCGCATGAGATGGTCGAGCGCTTGGAGCGAGCCCGGCCGCTGACATTTGGGGAAGCGCGAAATGTGCCTGGCCTCACGCCTGCGGCTTTATCGACCCTCTACGTAGCCGCAAAACTCAGTCCGGAAAGAGCTTAGTGAGGGTTTCACGTGTCCCAGCCGATCGCTAATCTGCCGAAATGGGACACGTGAAACATTCCAAATAAAACTAAACGCACCATTTACGGTCAATCTGGTAGAAACTCACGTCCCCATGTGTTAAGTTTAGCCGACCTAAAGCGTAACGCAGCCAACCTCTTTCCGACTTTAGATGGCCAAGACGATCGCGATAGCAAATCAAAAGGGCGGCGTCGGTAAGACTACGACTGCAGTTAACCTTGCTGCCGTCCTTGCCACCTGGGAAGTGCCCGTCCTGCTTGTAGATGCCGACCCACAGGGCAATGCCACGTCGGGCGTGGGCGTTCAGCGGGGAAGTTTTCGTAAGAGCGTCTATCATTCCGTTGTCCTCGGCGATTCAGTAGGGGATGCCGTTCTCACAACCGACATCCCGCATTTGATGGTGTTGCCATCGAACAAGGACTTGGCCGGCGCCGAGGTGGAGTTGGTCGATATGGAGAGACGCGAATTCCGGCTTCGTCAAGCGTTGGAGGTTGTTAATGGCAGCTACGAATACATCATCATAGATTGCCCTCCATCCCTCGGACTTCTAACTCTTAATGCATTAACGGCTGCCAAGTCTCTGCTAGTACCGATTCAGTGTGAGTACTACGCGCTTGAGGGCGTCACGGAACTGTTTGATACGTTGGCCCGAATTCGTCGGCTTCACAATCCAGGTCTTACTATTGAGGGACTGCTGCTCACGATGTATGACGAACGAACCAATCTTTCGGCCGCTGTTGCGTCCGACCTTCGGGACTTTTACGGGCAACAGGTTTTTGAAACTGTGATTCCCAGAAATGTTCGCTTGGCGGAAGCGCCCAGTTACGGAAAGCCCATTACTCTCTACGACGTGCATTCGAAGGGGGCTGAAGCGTATTTTCAATTAGCCAAGGAGATACTTGCGCATGACACGAAAGGCATTGGGTCGGGGGCTGGGAGCGCTGCTCTCGGCTGAAGGCACAGCTACGGCGACCGAGGACACCAGCGAGGTGCCAATAGATCTTATCGACCCAAGTGCCTTGCAGCCGAGAAGTATTTTCGATGATGCCAAATTAGAGGAACTGGCGAAGTCGATAAGAGCTAATGGTGTTGTCCAGCCGCTCCTGCTACGACGAAAGGGCCCGCGGTTTGAACTGATCGCTGGAGAGCGGCGGTGGCGTGCGGCTCAGCGAGCTGGGTTACGTAAGGTGCCAGCTGTGTTGCGTGACGTTTCAGACGAGAAGGTCCTTGAGATAGCGATAATAGAAAACATCCAGCGCGAGGATCTCAATCCGATTGAAGAGGCAGGGGCCTACAAGAAGCTCATAGATACCTTGGGCCTTACCCAGGAGATGGTTGCAGAACGTGTTGGTAGAGATCGCTCTTACATCACTAACTATTTGCGACTCCTCCGCCTGCCGGAGGATCTACAAGAGCTCCTTCAAGGGGGAAGGTTGTCCACTGGTCATGCGAGAACTCTTCTAGGTGTAGATCGTGTGGACGTTCAACGTCGAATCGCTCGAAAGATAATTGAGCAGGACCTGTCAGTGCGAGCGACGGAGCGACTCGTAAGGCTTAGCGGCGAGAGTGGGGCGACGCGAGCCAAGGCGAAGCCCCAGCGTCAGCAGCCGGATGCGAACGTTAGGGCTGCCGAAACCAAGCTTCGAAGGCACTTCGGCACGCAGGTACGAATTGTTCAGCAGCCGGACAGCCACGCAGGAAGAATTGAAATCGAGTTCTACAACCACAGCGACCTCGATCGCCTTTACAGCCTCCTAATCCAAGGCTCGGCGTAACCGTTGTACTTTGCACAACTGGCGGCCAGCCGCCTGTACTAAGTACACTGACAACGCGTCTAAGCTTTGGTCGAAGAGTCCAGGTGATGTAGTAATGCCGGGGCAGAGTGGGCGGTGGTTCGCTCGGAGTAGTGCAGCTTGACCGGGTTTTTGCAGGGTGCTAGACTCCGACACTTTTCCTTAGCATGTAGGTTGGAGGGTAGTGGTGTGCTCTTACTAGCGCTCGCCGGTAGTGCTATACAGTTGGTGCCCGACGGGACCTTGCTCTTACATCTGGCCCTGATTGCGGTGATGGTGGGCGTCCTCAATGTGACGTTGCTGAAGCCCATTAACCGAATCCTGGAGGATCGCGAGAGACGAACAAAAGGGCGAGTTGAGGAGGCGCATAGGATTTTCGCTGGAGTGACGGATAAACTTCAGGAGTATGAAGCTCGGCTGCGCGAGGCTCGGGCGGAGGGCTATCTGCTTCTGGAGGCGCAGCGAGCCGCAGTGTCAAAGGAACGAGAACGGAAAGTGGCAGAGATTAAGGTTGAAGTTGCCAGTTGGCTCGAGAGCGAAAAGGAAAGGCTCAGGTTGGACGCGGAACAGATAAGAAAGAGACTCAAGCAGGACGCAAGAACGGTGGCCCAGGAGATCGCCGGCCGAATTCTCCGTCGTGAAGTAAGCCAGCTGCCAGATGAGTCCTAGTTAGGAAATCTTTGTGTTGCTTTGCATTTCTAGTTTGATTCAGTTTCTCGCCATTCAAGTCGAAGGTCCCTGGTGGAACTATCCAGGCCTGGAGCTGTGGAAGTTTATCAACCTGTTTTTGTTCATCGGCGTGGCCCTCTTTCTGCATCACCGATTTGGGAGGCCAATTCGTGAAGCCTTGCGCTCGCGCGGAGAAGGGATCAAGAGCGAATTGTTGAGAGCGCAGGAGGAAAGAGATCGGGCACTAGCGAAGCTCGCCGAAGTGGAGGCGCGGTTTTCGAAGCTTGATGCCGAAGTAGCAAAATTGAAAGAGAAGGCGCAGGCCGAAGCCGCGGCAGAGAGGGAACGGATCGCTGCCGCCACGGAAGAAGAGATCGCCAAAACACGAGAGCAGGCGAAGAGGGAAATAGAAAGCGCAGGCAAGGCAGCTCGGCATGAACTTAGGCGGTTCGCCGCTGAGGAAAGCGTGCGGCTTGCTGAAGGTCTGCTGGAGCGGGAGATCCGAGTAGAAGATGACGTCCGTCTGACCAGCCTGAATGTAGAAGAATTGGGGAGGGCGCGGCATTGAGTTCACTGACAGTAGCGAGGCGTTATGCGTCAGCCCTGGCCGACGTAATTATTGAGCACGGAGAAGAGGAAGAGGTCCAGACGGAGTTGGCTGAGTGGGAAGCAATGATATTAAGCAATGGACCACTACTGGAAGCGTTTAGTAATCCGACTGTGGCTTATCAACAAAAGGAAAAGGTTCTTAGCGAGTTAATTACGCGCACGAAGGTTCGACCAACCACCGCGAATTTTCTACGGATACTGTTGAAGAATCAGAGACTGAGTGAACTGCGTCAAGTTAATGCCAAGTTGGCCCAGGTCTTAGATGAGCGCGCCGGCGTCGTTAGTGCGCAGGTGATATCCGCGCGGCCGGTGTCGGACCGTATCAAAACTTCTCTGGTGGAGAAGCTTGGACAGATGACCGGGAAGAAAATACGTTTGACTTACGATACTGACGAAACGCTCCTAGGCGGCCTCGTTACCCGAATCGAATCAACTATTTACGACGGTTCGGTACGCAATCAACTCAGGCGATTAGGTGAGGAAATGGCAGGTTAGTTCAGAGGAGAACGATGGAACCAATTAGAGCCGACGAAATCAACGAAATTATTCGGAAGCAGATTGAGAATTTTGAAGCCGGGGTGACAGTTATGGAAGTTGGCACGGTCATTAAGGTTGGTGACGGCATTGCCGAAATCCATGGCCTCGAAAAGGTAATGGCAGGCGAATTGTTGGAGTTTCCTCACGACGTTCGCGGGCTTGCCTTGAACTTGGAAGAAGACAAGGTTGGCGCCGTCCTCTTTGGCGAGTACCAGGCAATAATGGAAGGCGATCTTGTTAAGCGAACAGGCCGGATCATGCAGGTGCCCGTGGGCGATGCGATGGTCGGGCGAGTCGTCGATGCCCTGGGAAATCCCATCGATGACCGTGGTCCAATCGTCACGGATGACTTTTACGCAATAGAGCGCATTGCTCCAGGGGTGGTTGATCGGCAGCCGGTGAAAGAACCGTTACAGACGGGACTCAAAGCGATCGACGCGATGGTACCGATTGGCCGGGGACAGCGTGAGCTGATTATCGGCGACAGACAAACAGGAAAAACCGCCGTTGCGGTCGACACAATAATTAATCAGAAGGGCAAGGACGTAATTTGCATTTACGTCGCCATAGGACAGAAAGCGTCTACGGTCGCGCAGGTAGTGAAAACGCTGGAGGACTTTGATGCACTCGAGTACACGATTGTCGTCAAAGCTACTGCTTCAGATCCGGCAGCGATGCAATTCCTGGCTCCTTACTCTGGCGCGGCGATGGGTGAGTACTTCCGCGACAACGGTCGTCACGCTTTAACTATCTATGACGATCTTTCAAAGCAGGCCGCAGCTTATCGCGAAATATCTCTACTGCTCCGTCGGCCGCCAGGCCGCGAGGCCTATCCGGGAGACGTGTTCTATCTCCACTCGCGTCTGCTTGAGCGTGCGGCAAAAATGTCTGACGCGAAAGGCGGCGGGTCATTGACCAGTCTTCCGATCATCGAAACCCAGGCGGGAGACATTTCGGCATACATCCCGACCAACGTGATATCGATCACGGACGGCCAGATATTCCTTGAGGCGGATCTTTTCAACAGCGGTATTCGTCCGGCAATCAACGTCGGCAACAGCGTGTCTCGCGTCGGCGGTTCGGCTCAGATCAAAGCGATGAAGCAAGTTGCGGGAACGCTGCGGATTGATCTTGCGCAGTTCAGAGAACTACAAGCCTTCGCGCAATTTGGATCGGATCTAGACAAAGCGACGCAGTCTCAGCTGGCAAGGGGACAACGGCTGGTGGAGATCTTGAAGCAGGGTCAGTATCAACCGATGAACGTTGAGAACCAAGTGCTCGTCATCTGGGCGGCCAGCAACGGTTATGCTGACGATGTTGCCGTTGAAGACGTCAGGACTTTTGAAGCCGAACTGCTTAAGTTTGTTGAGAATTCCAACCCGGGTCTGCTGCAAAGTGTGCGGGAAAAGAAAAATCTAACGGACGAAATCATCTCCGATCTCAAGCAAGCATTAAGTGACTTCAAATACACCTGGGCCGAAAAAACCGGCGCTGCTTTACCCGAATCAACTTCAGGAGCTAAGCCGGCGGATGCCGCTGGGCAGTCTGCTCCCGCCCCAGCATGATTTTCGCCAACGATGCCTAACCTGTTAGATATCCGCCGGCGCATCAAGTCGGTCAAGAACACGCAGCAGATCACCAAGGCCATGAAGATGGTTTCGGCTGCTAAGCTCAAGCGTGCACAGGATCGCGTGGTCACCGCACGACCTTTCGCGAACAAGATGGCGGAAGTGCTGGCGGGGCTTGCGGATCGGACGGATGAAGATTTTCATCATCCATTACTCGATGTTCGCGGCGACGAACGCTACCTTCTGATACTCATCACCGCCGACAAAGGTCTCTGCGGCGCCTTCAACACAAACCTGATCAAAGCAGCGCAAGCGTTCATCCACGATAGTCCGGGGAAGGAAATCGAGATCCTGGCTGTTGGACGAAAAGGCAGAGATTTCTTTCGCCGGAGAGGCGCTACTCTGGCAGGCGAATATATTGGCCTCACCGGCAAGGGGCGCGTTGAATTCTCTGAAGCGCTCGAGGTCGCAAGGGATGTCATTAGGCGGTTCACCGAAGACAAAGCGATTGACAAGGCATTTGTTATTTACAATGAGTTTAAGTCAGTGCTGCAACAGCGCGTTGTAACAGAACAGCTTTTGCCTGTATCGCGCGTACCATCTACTGGCTCGGAGCCAGCAGCAAATCAACCATTAACTCTGGTCGACTATATCTACGAACAACCTCCCGCTGAAATATTTTCTAAGTTGCTTCCTCGCCTAATCGAAACACAGATCTTTCGCGCTTTGCTCGAGTCGATAGCTTCCGAACAGGGCGCGCGAATGACCGCGATGGACTCCGCTTCGAAAAATGCGCGCGAACTGATCGATTCGCTGACTCTCAACATGAACCGCGTTCGTCAGGCAGCCATTACGAATGAAATCATTGAAGTGGTGTCAGGCGCGGCTGCGCAATAGTCTGCGGAGCTGGCATTTGCTGCAGGGCTGTCCGGTAGAGGACAGCTTCTGAAAACATCCTCCCTGAGGGAAGCGGCAGCCGCGGCTTCCCTTTGTTACGTTTCGGCTCCATGACGAAGCAGCCCAGTTGGATCAGAGAAGAAGCGCACTCGTCCACACGCCAACGACTTCGGCGGTATGGTCCACTACTGCTCTGGCTGGTGTTTATATCGTTAGCCTCGACCGCCGAGTTTTCCGCCGCAAATACTTCTCGACTGGTTCGTCCGTTACTTCTTTGGCTCTTCCCGAATATAAGCGAAGCCCGGTTGGCAGCGGCGCATTTTTTAACGCGTAAAGCCGCGCATTTCACAGAGTATGCTGTGCTGGCGTTTCTCGCCCGACGGGCTTTCATCACATCGTCCCACGCTTTTATTCAACGGTTGTGGTTTCAATTAGCATTCCTATTGGTGGTTATTTATGCGCTGGTTGATGAGTTTCATCAAAGTTTCGTGCCCTCTCGCACCGCTTCTATTTATGACAGCGTTATCGATGTTGGCGGTGGATTAACAATCCTGCTTATTTTGAAGTTTTATGGCAAAGACGCTCAGCGACGCGAGGCCCAGGTGGCACCGCTCGGTTAGGAGTCTAGCAATGTCTTCCAAGCCTCTTTCCCTCCAGCGTCCTTATATGCAATGATTTCTTTCGGTTTAGCTGCCGAGCTGCCTGTCGGGTGAACATACCTGACATTTGAACCGTATTAACCGAGTGGCGGCCGGTTGCCACACAAAGGAGAAACACATGGGAATATTAGACGCCCTCCGCTCTCAGTTCATTGAGGTTATTGAGTGGCTCGATGACTCGGGAAACACCTTACTCTACCGGTTTCCGGTTCAGGGACAGGAGATCAAGAATGGGGCACGATTAACGGTCCGCGAATCCCAGGCGGCTGTTTTTGTCCACCAGGGACAGATTGCGGATGTTTTTAGCCCAGGGCTCTACACAATCGATGGCGGAAACACGCCGATCCTTACGAAACTCGGTGCCTGGATGCACGGCTTCAATTCGCCGTTTAAAGCTGAAGTTTATTTTGTTAACACAAAGCAGTTCACAGATCTGAAGTGGGGCACATCGAATCCTGTCATGATGCGCGACACGGATTTTGGAATGGTTCGTCTGCGTGCTTTTGGCATCTACTCGATGCGGGTTTCTGAACCCCGAGCTTTCATCAAAGAGATTGCCGGTACCAACGCCCATTTCGTGACCGAGGACATTGAGGGGCAACTCAAACGAACCTTGGTCAGCGGGTTTAGTGACGCGCTGGCAGAGTCCAAGATTGCCGCTCTTGATCTCGCCTCTAATTACGATGAACTTGGAAAGTTTACGCGAGCCAAACTCGCCGAAGACTTCAAAGCCTTTGGCCTCGACTTGACGAAGTTTGTGATTGAAAACATTTCGCTGCCGGCGGAGGTAGAAGCTGCTATGGACAAGCGCACGTCGATGGGAGTTATCGGCGACGTGGGACGCTATGCACAATTTCAAGCGGCCGATGCCATGCGCGACGCGGCTCAGAATCCGGGAGGTGGTGGTGCTGGTACGGGCGCCGGTTTGGGTGCAGGCTTCGCTATTGGCAACGCCATGGCCGGTGCTATGACGAACGCAATGAATAGATCGCAAAGCGGCGGACAGGGTGAAACCACAGCCGCAGCGAAGATCGCCTGTCCAAAATGCGGCGCTGGAAATCCGACCACTTCGAAATTTTGCTTTGAATGTGGAGCAAAAATCGAAATCGCAGGGCAGACCGTGCCATGCGCAAAATGCGGTGCCCAGCTGCCGGTTGGTTCGAAGTTTTGCAGCGAGTGTGGAAATAAAGTTGAGTCAGGCGGTTAGTCGGGGCGGTAGACTTCATTGTCGATTTTTCGGACCCGGCGTGAACGACGCCGGGTCGTTTTATTTCGGGCCTTAGCAAATTCTTCAAACGCAGTGTTATTCTGGGCTTCGAACCTCCTCCCCTCTTAGCTAAAATAGTTTGGCCAAAACAATATGCTTAGTCAGTTCAAGCGACCACGCCGGGTAGTCATAACAGGAATGGGATGTGTCACACCGATCGGGATCGGGCGGCATGAATTCTGGGAAGCGCTCACCAAAGGTGAAAGTGGGGTGCGCAGGATCGAGTCTTTCGACGTCTCCGATTCGCCGGTCAAAATCGCCGCCGAAGTCCGGGACTTCGACTGGGAGGCGCAGCTCAACCCGAAAGACCGAAAACATGTACCGAGAACGGTTCCACTCGCACTGGCAGCCGCCAGGGAAGCTCTCGAGGACGCGAAGCTTCAACCAGACGATCTTTCTTTAACACAACGGCGCGAAGTCGGAGTGGTGTTGGGAACTGGTGGCGGAGGACTGGCGTTTACGGAACAACAGTATTCCTATTGGTTTGTTGGTCCAGTCAATAAAGCGAGCGTCTATACAATTCCTGCTTCGACGCATGGTGGGTTGTCGAGCGAATTATCGATGGCGTTTGGACTGAGAGGTCTTTCTCATATCATCTCCACGGGTTGTACCAGTTCGACAGACGCCATCGCCTACGCAGCGCAACATGTAGCGTTGGGCCGTCAAGACGTTATGTTGAGCGGCGGCGTAGACGCACCCATCGCGCCCGGAATTCTCGCCGCTTTCAATCTCATGACGGTATTGACGAGCGATTGGAACAACGAACCGCAACGTGCCTCTCGGCCGTTTTCTCGGAACCGCTCGGGAATCGTGCTAGGCGAGGGCGCCTGGATTTTTGTACTGGAGGAACTGGAACATGCCCTGGCCCGGGGGGCGAAAATCTACGCCGAGATTACCGGTTACGGCGCAACCTGTGATGCGTACCACCGCGTTCGCCTGGAGCAATCAGGAGATGAACCTGCTCGTGCGATGAGGCTCGCTCTCGAAGATGCTGGCCGGAAGCCTGAAGAAGTTGATTATGTAAACCTCCATGGAACTTCAACACTTCTTAATGACCGCATCGAAACGAGTGCGCTCAAACTTGCTTTGGACGGTCAGGCGATCACGACGCCGATGTCTGCAACAAAGTCACAGATTGGGCATCCGCAAGGCGCCAGTGGAGCAGCTGGTTTGGCGGCCGCGTTGTGTGCCATGCATACCGGAATAATTCCTCCGACCATCAATCTCGACGAACCTGATCCGGAGTGTGATCTCGATTACGTGGCTAATGAGGGACGAAAAGCCGAGGTCAGGGTTGCACTCTGTAACTGCATCGGTTTTGGCTCGAAGAACAGCGCTCTAGTCGTTGAGAAGATTTGAAACTCTTGGAGTTCGCCAGCCTGTCCCATTAGACCTCTCCGGAACGCGCCACGCTTACACTGGGACCGCGGGCGTCTCGCCCGCACTGAGTGCAGCGAACAATGCGATAGTGCCAGACTACTGTAAATGCAAAATGGGCGAGAGGCCCGCGCTAACAAGTTTCGTAAATGGACCGTTGCATCACATGTAGTTTGAAAGCCAACCGGTTGTTCGCTGCGCTCAGTGCGGGCGAGACGCCCGCGGTCCCAGTGTATAGATGGCGCTTTCCGGTGACGGGTCAGCCTCTCCAGATGATTGCGTTACGATTACCAATCAGCTACGCTTTCAATCGAGTCTTTTAACCTGAATTTAAAAATTCTATGTCAGACCTAACAGAACAAGTTGTATTAGACGCGTTGCGTCAAATCAAAGATCCCGATCTTCATAAAGACATCGTAACGCTGGGCTTTATCAAAGATCTCAAGATTGATGGCGGTGTTGTTTCTTTCCGCATCGTCTTGACCACCCCTGCTTGTCCGGTCAAAGCGGAAATGGAGAACGCGGCCCGTGATCTGGTGGGAGCTTTGCCTGGTGTAACTGCTGTAGCCGTCACGATGGATGCTGAGGTCCCGAAGGGCAGAGGAATCGGTGACAAGCTTGCAATTGAGGGCGTGCGCAACATCCTGGCGGTCTCCTCCGGCAAGGGAGGCGTGGGCAAGTCGACAGTGGCGGTGAATCTGGCAGTGTCACTGGCCCTTGACGGCGCGCGAGTTGGAATTATGGACATCGATGTTTATGGTCCAAACGTTCCCATCATGCTTGGCGCGAGCGACGCCCGACCAGAAGTTGACGTTAACAAGTTGATTCCTATCGAAGCCTACGGCGTCAAGTTAATGTCAATGGCGCTTCTCCAACCAGGCGACAAACCTATGATCGTGCGTGGCCCGATCCTTCACGGGTTGGTGAAACAGTTTTTGTCGGACGTAAAGTGGGGCGAATTGGATTACCTGATTGTGGACATGCCGCCGGGAACGGGCGATGTGCAGTTGTCGCTGGCCCAGTTAGTTCCTGTGCAGGGTGCTGTGCTTGTGACGACGCCTCAGGACGTGGCAGTCGCAGATGTGCGCCGTGCGCTGCGCATGTTTGAGACTGTTGCTATTCCAATCCTCGGGATTATCGAAAACATGAGCTACTTCATTGCGCCTGATACAGGTAATCGCTACAACATCTTCGGCGAAGGCGGCGGAGCAAAGCTCGCCGGCATGTATCATGTCCCGCTGCTCGGAACGATTCCGCTGGGACTTGACGTACGTGAAGGCGGCGACAAGGGCGTACCCATAGTGATTAGCCATCCGGAATCTCCGCAGGCACTGGCATTTCGGCGGGTGGCAGAGGAAGTGGCCCGGCAAGTCTCAATCGAGGCCATGAAGCCTGAACTTGTTGTCTTGGGCAAGGGTCAATAGCGACGGTCTTTGGACTTGCTACTTTGGTCTTGCTATTATTTCAGTGCCCACTGACCGACGAACGGACTTTGGGCAGAATATAAAGCAAACTGTTAGTTTGCGTTGCTGGACGGCTTTCAAGCTGAAGGGCAACGATTGATCGCACACTAACAGTTTGCTTTACGAAAGATGTTAATTGATAAGAAGGAGCTAGTTTAAGAGATGTCTACACAAACGGCCTCAACCGAAACACCTGGCACAACTGCCGCCCCGACGATGACACTTCATGTCACCGACACCGCAGTTGCCGAAATCAAAAAATTCATGGCGGGCGAAGAGGGTCTGCCAGCTACCGCCGGCCTTCGCGTTCGGGTCGTCCCCGGCGGTTGCTCGGGATTCCAGTACAGCCTGAATATTGAAGAAGACTCACGCCAGGGCGATTTTGTCCTCGACGAAAAAGGCGTCAAACTTTTTGTCGACATGTTTAGCGGCCAATACCTGAATGGCGTCCAGATTGATTTTGTTACCGGCGTGATGGGTTCGGGCTTCACGTTTACTAATCCCAACGCTACGGGAAGCTGTGGTTGCGGTACGTCGTTTACGGCATAAGGGTTTCAGCATAAACAGGTGGCAGGCATTCTCGTGCCCTGTCCCAACATAGATGACAGGCAAAATGTCTGTCCTACGTTCAAACAGCGCGGTGCGCGATTCGGCTCGGTGGTTCCCTCAATGGAGGCCATCGAGCCACTTTCGCGTACCGCGCTAGTGTTTTTGCGCGCTGGTGTTTTTGTAAGCCCCGAGTTCTTAATCCGATGCATTTGACTCAGGCAGTGTCAGACGAAGAGATCCAGCAGGCCCGCCAACTTTTTAAAGAGTACGCAGCGGGACTAGGATTCGATTTGTGTTTCCAAAACTTCGATAAAGAACTGGCTGGACTGCCTGGATACTATGCACCGCCCGAGGGAAGGTTGTTTCTGGCAAGCGAAAAAGATCAAATAGCGGGTTGCGTAGCGCTGAGAAGAATCGGCGAGGGGACAGCGGACGGCGCTGTGTGTGAGATGAAGCGGCTGTATGTTCGGCCTGCCTTTCGCGGCCGAGGGCTGGGTAGAACATTGACCGAAGCAGTTATCCAAGCCGCACGGGAGATCGGGTATCGCCGCATGCGACTCGACACATTCCCCGGCAAGATGGACCACGCCATCGCTGTATATCGGTCTTTTGGATTTAAGGACATCCAACCTTACTACTCCAACCCAGTAGCGGGGGTATTGTTCATGGAGCTTGAATTGTAACCGCCGTCGCATACCAGCCTTTGAATTGCTCTCGATGCGTAGACTGAAGTCAGTACCACCTCGCGGTGTGCCGATTGCGGATTTGCGATTGCGGGTTGCCGATTGGTTGTTCCAATGCTGGAACGATTTAATCGAATCAACAATCGACAATTGCAAATCCGCAATCGCAAATCCGCAATCGGCATCCCCTTTTGTCGACGGTCTTGAAGTCTTGGGTTGAGTTGCTCGCTTGCTCACGAGCGCGTCTTATGCCAAATTCAGACACTATCAAAAGACTTGGTTTTCCGGGAGTTCGAATCGATGCCAAATATCAAAGCCCAAACTTCAACTTATGAGCAGACTATTGATGCGCCCGCAGGAAAGAAGCTGGTTCTCGTCCTTGAAGACGCGGGAATCGATATTCTTCATCGCTGTGGCGGCAACGCCAAATGCACAACTTGCCGCGTGGAAGTTATCGAAGGTGATCCCGGGGAAATGGGCCAACTCGAACGCGATCGTTTGGCGCTGGAGGCTGAGCTCGCTGACAACATCCGACTCTCTTGTCAGATTCGCACCAGTAACGATTTGGAAGTTCGCGTGATCAATCAAGTCAGCGTTCGCGGGATGGATGCCGGGCCACGCCCGGTGGACTAATAGGACTTTTGGGCTTGTTTGCGCTGCGCTTTACTGGGACCGCTCTTACTGGGACCGCGGGCGTCTCGCCCGCACTGAGCGGAGCGAACCACCGGTTGGCTTTCAAACTCCAGGTGAGACAAGGGTCCATTCCGAAACTGTTAGCGCTGGCGTCTCGCCCGTCTTGCATTTCCTGTAGCCTGGGACTAGCGGGTTGTTCGCTGCGCTCAGTGCGGGCGAGACGCCCGCCGGTCCCAGTGTCAGGTAGCCCACAGTCCCCAAGGAGTTAATTGGGTGCTCGCGTCGCGATGCGCTGGAGAAGTTTATTGCATGGTGTGTGGTTCACGGTGTAATCTTCGCGCGTAATTCCACAACGACTTAGGACAGACATTCCTGTCTGTCCAGAGCTTGATTGGCTAAACCGACAGGCAAAATGCCCGTCCTACTTCCCGGAGGTTTCTGCATGTTAATGGAGTCAACTGTTCATCTCCCCGTCAGTCTGGCTATGTTTCAGGAGGTGTTTCATGCACCTACCCTGACCGATATCCTGCGCGTGGGCCTGCGCTGGGCCCACTTCGTCGCTGGCATTACGTGGATTGGGCTGCTCTATTTTTTCAATCTCGTGAATGTGCCCGTCCAAAAAGCTCTCGATCCCGAAACTAAGAAGAAGGTGAATCCGGATCTGTTGGGACGCGCTCTCTGGTATTTCCGTTGGGGAGCTGTTGTTACAGTACTCGCAGGACTTGCCTATTTTGCGATGTACATCCTTAAGGCCGATGTCGCCAATGCCAATATCCTTGGCGGCGGCAATATCAACCTCTGGTGGATCCTGTTTGCGTGGCTGACCTATCCGATCGTTCTGTTCCTAGTGGAGTTTGCAATCATAAAGAAGGTGCCGGTCCTCACAAAAGATGGTCGCGTCTTTGCAGTTGTCATGATCGTCCTGGTTGCGTTTGTCTCCTGGGGCCTGCTGCGGTTTTTCGGAGCCATGCTCACTGCCGGCGGACAGAGCTTTGCCAGCAACAAGACGTACTCGATCGGCATTGGTGGCGCCTACGGTTTGGTGATGCTCCTTAACGTTTGGGGAATAATCTGGCCTAACAACAAACGCATTCTTGCAGCGACAGCCGGAACCGGGCCCGCTGCGCCGCCGGAGTTGGCACGACAAGCCTTTATCGCCTCACGCACTAACGCCTGGCTTTCGCTTCCGTTGCTGCTCTTCATGGGCACATCACACGGCGACTGGATAATCTTCGGCAAGTAAGCCCGAAGGGCAGGAGCAGACGGCAGGAGCAGACGGCAGGAACAGACGGCAGGAGCAGACGGCAGGAGCAGACGGCAGGAACAGACGGCAGGAACAGACGGCAGGAACAGACGGCAGGAGCAGACGGCAGGAACAGACGGCAGGAACAGACGATAGAGGACACGAAAAGGAATCTCGTCCTGGTTGTTAATGACGGTCTCTTAGGTTTTCAATGACAAATGAGAAATGAAAAATGATATATGGAAAATTTTCCATTCCCAGTTGCCATCGAAAACCCTTAAGCGTGTTTTTATGATTCTGCGGGGCTCAAGCATTCGCTTCTGGGTCTGCCGACTGCTCCTGCCGATTTTGCGTGCCGTCTGCCCCTGCCGACTGCCCCTGCTCCTTGCCTCCTGGCGCACGCCGTCACACTAATTCCTTAGCATCTCCACTGATTCGCCACACTCCCGCGCAATAGTCTCTTATTACTCGGGAACTCGCACTAGTGTGGCCGGGTCTATCAGTTCCCGATGGCTCTAATTGCAATGGAGGTGAAGCATGAGTTCATTAGGATCCTATACAGCAAGAGAATTTAACTTGAGTGGTCTCAATGGTATTTCTGACGAAACGCTTGAGATGCATTTCAAACTTTACGAAGGCTACGTCAAAGAGACAAACAAGCTGACCGAAGCGATTACCAAATTCATCCAGGACGGCAACGTGGACCAGGAGGAGATGCCGGCTTACTCCGAACTGACACGTCGTCTCGGTTTTGAATACAACGGTATGGTGTTGCACGAGTACTACTTCGACAATCTCAAGAGCGGAGGCGGCACGGGCGATCCCGACCGGACAGCCCGCTTTGCTCAAGCCGCTGAGTCGACCTTTGGGAGTTACGAGATCTGGAAAGCGGATTTTGTCGGTATCGGTAAGATGCGTGGCGTAGGTTGGGCTATCTGTTACCAGAATCCTGCAAACGGCCGGTTATCAAACCACTGGATCACGCTCCACGAAACAGGAAATGTTGCAGGCTTCGATCCCGTGCTGGTGATGGATGTTTGGGAACATGCATATCTTCTCGACTATAAACCGGCTGAACGACCGAAATACATTGAAGCCTTCTTCTCTAACATTGACTGGACAATTGTTGACAAGCGTTTGAAGAAAGACGTTGCCGTGCAGAGCGCGGGCGCCTAGCAAGATCCAGTCGGCGGACGGCAGAAGCGGTTAGGGCGGAAACGGATTTCACTTTGGGTCAGTGGCTGCTCTCGCGGCTGCTCTGCCGTCTGTCTATTCATTGGCATACCGGGCCTCTCAGAGTACACTTGCCTGAAATAATTTTCGTATCATCTACAACTTAATCTTGGAGGGACAAATGAGCCGCTTTAGAAACCTTCTTACGGTGTCGTTAGGGCTTGCGACATTCGCACTATTATTTGCTTCGTGTTCCACCGGCACCTCCGATAACGCAAGCACAACTGCGACGAGCTCGGTGACACCACCAACAACGCAAACACTGACCCTGGTTCCGCGCCCGCAAAAGATCAAGGACATGATGACGGCGCGAGGGGAACAGGATCAGGCAAAGCCAACCCTGAAGATCGTCTCACCCGCAAAAGATGCGGTTATCAACGGTTCCACAGTTGAGGTCAAACTCAATCTAAGCGGCGATCTTAAAGGTTACATGCCACACAAGGATCCAGCGACCGGCAAAGGCAATCACATTCACGTCATCTTAGACAACCAACCTTACGAAGCCTATTACGAGTTGGGCCAACCCTTTGAGCTGCGCAACGTGATAGCGGGTAAACACCCGCTGCGAGTGTTCCCATCGCGGCCCTGGCACGAGAGCTTCAAAAATGATGAAGCCTTCCAGCTCGTAATGTTTACTGTGAAAGGTGGCGGCGACGCTTCAAAGCCTACAACGACCAACAGCGGTCAAACCGTAGCGAACAACAACGCCAGCGCCACGCCGGCGGCGCCTCGTGAAGGCAAAGACGTTTCCGCAAGCACCGCGGGCGACGTTGATCCGTCAAAACCTCTGCTAACCTACAGCCGTCCCAAAGGTGAATACAAAGGTGAGGACGCTGATCCGATCATGATTGATTTTTGGCTCAGCGGCGGCGCCAAGCTGAAAGGTGACGGCGGCGAGTTTCGCGTGAGATACATCATTGACGACGACGACGCGAAGTACATCGATAAGTGGGAGCCCATC
>DATBRN010000297.1:0-10431 GCA_036560225.1 Pyrinomonadaceae bacterium
ATTGGCAGCATTTCGGGTTGGCCACTGTGCTGCCGCCCGAAGGTGGTCTGCGCACCGCAACCGACGACTGGCCGTTTCTGTATTTGCGCGAACCGATGATACCGACGCTGAGCCTGCGCGGAATGCTGATCATGGGCGGCTTAGGATTGCTGCTGGTTTTTCTGTTTCTGCCCCGGCGCAGAAAAGACGCTACTGCCCTCGCTGATCGCGGTACAAAATCAACAAGTCTGGGCAGCGTTTTGAATGTTCAACTTTTCTTCCTGGGCGCCGGATTCATGCTGATAGAGACAAAGGCTGTGGTCACGATGGCCTTGCTCTTCGGAAGCACGTGGGTCGTGAACTCGGTAGTATTCCTCGCCGTGTTGGTCATGATTCTCTTTGCCAATCTATGGACGCTCCGTTTCAATCCCGCGCGGCTGTGGCCTTACTACGTGGGTCTGCTGATCACTCTGGCCTTGAATGCTATTGTCCCTCTCGATTTTTTTCTGGGAATGAACCGCACTATCCAAGTGATTGGTTCATGCCTGTTGGTTTTTGCGCCGATTCTGTTTGCCGCTGTAATTTTTGCGGCTTCATTCAAGAGGACCACGCAGGCAGACCGCGCTTTTGGAATAAACATCGCGGGCGCAATGGTTGGTGGCTTGGCCGAATACAGCTCAATGCTACTAGGGTTCCAGTATGTGGTGCTGGTTGCCATTCTGTTCTATGCACTGTCGTCGGTGGGCTTAAGAGGAGCGGATGCTGCCGCTGTTGACGAAACCTTCGACCCGCTTGCCGCTGAGATTTAAAGGAACTTGCAAGGGCCTCACCTTGCGTGTTTGTTATCAAGACATCCTTTACAGATCGTTATCAAGACCTCCTTCACATTTTTACTTTTGCTGCCACTACAAGACACTTGAAGACTTGCAGAAAGCTCGAAGGGTTGCGGCTCTGCCGCCGCACAGTGCGGTAAGGCTGTGCCTTACCGCTGCGTCTCTAAAATTACCGGAGGCTACGCCTCGGTTGAGGCGTAGCCTCAAAGATTAATGAGCAATGCCGGAAAGGCAGAGCCTTTCCGCACTGTGCGGCGGCAGAGCCGCAACGTCGTATGGCTGGTGGCATTTGCCCGGGATTTCAAGAAAAGGGAGTTGTAAACTTCAGACAAACAGGTGACGGCACTTCAGCGACCTTCCCCGTATTGTTCAGCCGGCCCGTCTTCTGGTCACGCCGGAACGTGACAATGTTGTCTGAGTCTTGATTTGCCACCAACAAAAACGATCCCGTTGGGTCTATCGCAAAGTTGCGCGGTGTCTTCCCTCCGGTTGATTCGTGTGCGATGAAAGTCAATTCACCATTGCGCGGGTCGATCTTGAAGGCAGCGATACTGTCGTGACCTCGGTTAGAACAGTAAAGAAATCGACCATCAGGAGAAACGTGAATGTCGGCGCTCGTGTTTGCAGCCGTGAAATCCTTTGGCAAAGTCGCCACCGTTTGCACTTCTTTCAAATTGCCATTGAGCTGATCGCGCGCGAAGACGCTTACAGTCGCATGGAGTTCATTTATCACGTAGACATACTTGCCGACTGGATGAAAAGTTAAGTGCCGCGGTCCCGCGCCAGGCTTCACCTGCGCCCAGGGCATCCTGTTTGGAATCAGCTTTCCTCGCCGGCTATCAAAGCGGAAAATCATGATCTTGTCAGTGCCCAAATCACATGCGTAAGCAAACCGATTGCCAGGATCCGGGACAATGCAGTGGGCATGTGGTCCCTCCTGACGTTCAGCGTTTACGCTGGAACCTGTGTCCTGCCTCACATCTGTAGCCTCGCCCAAACTCCCGTCGCTATGCACCGGAAGAACAGCAACGTTACCGCCCACATAATTAGCCACCAACACAAATCTACCGGCTCGGTCCAAAACCACGTAACACGGCGCACCACCCAACGTTGGCTGTTGATTCAGCAAACCAAGTTCACCCGTCTTTTGATTGATCGCGAAGGCGCTTAAGGCGCCACTCTTTTTCCCCGCGAATTCCTCGACTTCATTGACTGCATACAGGTAGCGGCGGCTTGGCGCGAGAGCAAGAAACGAAGGATCTTTCACACCCTTGGTTGTGGCGACATGTTTGAGCTCACCTGACGACAGGTTCATCCGATAAAGATAAATTCCCTCACTTTTGCCTGAAGTATAGGTTCCGACATAAACGAGCAATTCGCCGGTAGCGCTAATCCACCCGGAACCAAAAGCAAAATCTGGCAGTGCAAGTCCGAGCGTACCCAGACCCGCGATCTTGATAAATTCCCGCCGCGCAAGAGCATCACTCAACGTTTTGTGGTCCACGATTTTCGATTGTTCTCCTGGCAAGGTTTTACAGCGCAGAGACGATATCGGCTTTGTGTATATCTCGCAAGATATTCCTAGTACCCAATTGCGCCGTTTAGAAAGGGCACTTGTGCCCCGCCACGCGGTGGCAGACAAGTCTGCTTTCTAAACGGACGATTTAGAAACAATTTGCAAGGGGTGGCACTTCGGTGGCTAACCAAATATGCCAATTGCGCCGTTTAGAAAGGGCACTTGTGCCCCGCCCCGTGGCGGCAGACAAGTCTGCTTTCTAAACGAACGAATTAAAAACAATTTTGTAAAGGGGTGACACTCCGTGTGCCGACAAAGATGTCTCAGGAGGTCCCGCGCGTTGGAGGCTTCACTAGCTCGCTCGATAGGTGACGAGTAGTCTGGTCCGTAACAGTATAAGGTGAGAACGACGGGCGCACGGAAGGAAGATCGGCGCGTATCTCAGCAGTAGTTGCGAATTCTGACGGCGTGTCGAGTTTCTCTTTTTCAATCGAGATGTCGACGGCGGATCCCTTTGGCACTGTGAAGAGTAGCCCGTTAATAAGAATTCCGAGACCGACAAGCAAAACCACCAGGCTTGGACCAGCCAACAGAAGTAGATCGGGTTTGGCCAGGCTAACAATCAGGAGTAACAGGATTGTTCCCAATCCGACTGCCGACGTAATGACCCCCGCTCTTAAGCGCCGCAACCGTTGAGCTTCAGCCTCACGTGATAGACGCAGCTCCCGCATTTGTGGTGACTCAAAGAGTCGCTCAACCTCCGGCACCATCGCTGCTAATTGCCACCACTTGCCTTCCTGAACCTTTGCCGCAACCGCGCGCGCAACCTCGTCACGCGCCGTCACGGTCGACGCAGACGGTTCAGGCATCTCAAGGCTGACCCGCACCACACGCAAATCGATGCCGCAGGTGCGACAGAACTGAGTTACCTGGTCTTCTTTAACTCCACAGCTAGGGCAATACATGTCTTTTCCCAGAAAACAATACTAACGTTTAAATTGTTCTGCCAGTTCAGTCAAAATGCGGTACCGGCTAAGTTTGGCTTCAGTATTCACACCGCGGCATTAGCCCGGGGCGACAAAAGACTCAACATCAGTACCCAAAATCGCGGGTTCAAAATATTTTTCAAACAGGTGGTCCTTTTTCTCCTCCGTTTTCGCGTTAGTAGATGTGGGCAGCAATGTCGCGGCCCCTCCAACAAGAAGGAAGGTAAAATGAAAACGCGAGTTTTGGGCATTTTGACAATGTTTAGTTTGTTGTTAGTTGTAGCGGCTTCGTCCGTTCACGCTCAGTCGAGACGCAGCACTGTGACCATCCCATTCAGTTTCAACGTGGGCGAGAAGACCCTGCCAGCCGGCGAATACACAATCGAGCCAAATAGAACAGATTCCCAAACCGTTTGGCTGCTTCTGAGCAACAGTGGGCGTGACAATGTTCTCTTTGCCACCACCTCGGTGTGGGCCCGCGAAACAAACGAAGAAACCAAGTTGGTCTTCAACAATTACGACGGCCAGTACTTCCTTTCACAAATCTGGCCTGCCGGAGACAACTCTGGACGCGAGCTCTCGAGGCCACGGTCGGAAGTTATGTTGGCCAAAAACATTCATCGAGAGAAAGTAGTCGTGACTCGTGGTGAAGGACAGTAACTAACTTCAACCAGTACATCGCAGATACGCAATAATGGAACAGTTTCTCAAGTACGTGACCGGTCGTCGCTTTCTGCGGCGGCCGGTTGCGTGTTTAATCAACAGGTTGACTATGAGCTAATACACGATTGCACCTGCCCATATACGCCGGCAACAATCTCCCGCGCTGTTGTTTCATTCTGTGCTTCTGCGATCACACGAATAATCGGTTCGGTATTTGAGCCTCTCACGAGAAACCAGCCTACAGGCAGAGTGACTTTCACACCATCGCGCAAGTCCAGCGGAAAGTTCGCATACTCGTGACGCAGTATTCTGAGCACAGCAGCAATCTTATGCGAAGGACATACCAGTTTTTCTTTGATCAAGCTGAAGCGCGGAATGCTCTTTACGAGCTCACTAATTGTTTGGCCAGTTTCAGCCATTAGGTGTAAAAGCAGCGCCATGCCGGTCAGACTATCGCGCGCAAAGTTGATCCGCGGATAGATAACTCCGCCGTTGCCCTCGCCGCCAATGACAGCATTTTGTTTCTGCATCTCTTCAGTTACGTTGACCTCACCTATCGGGGTCAGAAAGAGTGGGCAACCAAATCGGTTGGCGATCTCTTGAAGCGCTAAGGTAGATGATAGATTTGCCACTACGGGACCTGGCTGCTTTCCCAGAACATAGAGGGTAGCTAAGAGGAGCGTGTAATCCTCGCCGATAGGTACTCCCTGCTCTGACACAACTGCTAACCGATCTGCGTCCATATCCTGAGCAAATCCGATATTGGCTCGATTTTCTTTGACTGCTGCGGAAAGGTCTCCCAGGTTCTCAGGTATAGGTTCTGCTGGACGCGGGAAGAGCCCGTTTGGAGTCACATTAATAGGAATGACTTCCACACCTAATGTCTCAAGGAGCTTTGGACCAACAAGGGAACCCGCGCCGTTACAAGCATCGAGCACCACTCGCAGGCGCTCTTTGCCTTGCGGTAGTGGTCCAAGAACCTCTAAGACCTTTTGAATGTGAAGGTCAGCGGCGCCGGAAATTTCCTGAACTTCTCTCATTTCCGAACCGGCGACCTTCGTGTACTCGCCTTGATGGTAGATGTCGAGCAGCTCGCGTGCTTTACCGCTATTCAGGAAAAGTCCATCTGCGCCGATAAATTTCAGCGCATTCCACTCCGCCGGGTTGTGGCTGGCGGTGATGGCAATACCTCCATGTGCGCGGTGATGGCGCACTAGCAACTGAATCGTGGGCACAGGGCACATTCCGACATCGATGACGCGACACCCGCTCGATAAGAGACCGGCGATAACGGCTTGCTTCACCATCTCGCTTGACGTGCGCGGATCATGCCCAATGACAATGGTGGCGGAGCCGACGTAAGTGCCGAAGGCCTGGGCAAAACGTGTGAGCAGTGCAGGCGTCAGTGAATCGCCGATTACACCGCGCACACCGGAAATGCTGATCTTGAGGGTTGGTATAGCTCGCATGGATGTTTACCGTAAACTGCGTTCCGTTTAGAAAACGGACTTGTCTGCCTCCGTTTTTCGATTCGTTTAGAAAGCAGACTTGTCTGCCTGCATCGACGCTGCTCAAGCAGCCTTTCAAAATGGCGTTCCGTTTGGAAAGCGGACTTGTCCACCGGGCGGGGGCACAAGTGCCCTTTCTAAACGGAACAGTTAGGACGGATACCCGTTCACTTATTCAATCTATCGCGCACCCAATCAAGGAGATTTTGTGCGCTCCTGGCTTCCTCAGCTTCAACAATAACGCGAATCATGGACTCTGTATTCGAGGCCCGCACGTGTATCCAGCCTTTTGGTAACTCGACTCTAATACCGTCCGTTAAGTCATAATTTAAATCGTCGCTCTCGATCCCCATGCGGAAATTCTGCAACACCGAATAAAGTCGATTGGGTTCAACAGGGAGGTTGTGCTTAAGCATCGTCAAATGCGGTAGGTCCTGGACTAATTTCGAAATTGGTTTGCCATTGCGCGCAAGACCCTCGAGGATCAACCCGACAGCGGCAGCGCTATCATGAGTTGAGTGTACTTCGGGAACAGTTACACCGCCGCTTCCTTCGCCGCCTAGAACGCCATTAACCTCGACGATGCCTTCAGAGATGTAAGTTTGGCCGACCTGCGTGCGTACCACCGACGCATCATAAGCAGCGGCAATTCGCTCGATCGCCCTGGTAGTTGAAACATTCGTCACTACAGTGCCTGCCTTCTGCTCAAGACGAATCCGGGTCGCCAGTGCGAATGTCAATTCTTCTGAAAGTGCCTGGCCCGACTCAGTGACGATTCCAAGTCGTTCACCGTCAGCATCGTGGGCGAAACCGATGTCAGCATGGCCGGCCTTAACAACGGCGCTGAGCTGGGCCATCGTCTCGGGCTTTGGTTCGGGAGCATGAGGGAAGTTCGCGCTCGGGTCGTCGTTAATTGCCAGGACTTCACAACCAATTTCCTGTAACCAGCGAGGAATCAGTCGCGAACACGCGCCATTGCAGCAATCAACCGCGACCTTCAACCTGCGAGTCTTGATCAACTCTGCATCAAAAACACGCTTGAGTAATTCTATATGGTGCTCAATCGGATCCTGCTGTTCTATCGTCGACTCAATCTGATCCCAGGTCGCCTTGGCAAACTCTCCCTGGTGAAATATGTCTAAGAGCTCCTCCGCCTGCGTCGGGTTCAAATAAAGTCCATCGCTGCGCACGAATTTCAGCGCGTTCCACTGCGATGGATTATGACCGGCGGTGATTGCGATGCCACCCTCGGCTTTGAGCCAGGTGACAGCTAACTGCAGGCTCGGCGTCGGACAAACTCCAAGATCGATCACCTCACAACCTGCAGCAAGCAGTCCGGCGATAACTGCGGCACGCACCATTGGGCCGGAGGCGCGCGTATCGCGACCAACCAGTATGCGTCCGCCATCTAGATAAGTACCGAACGCCTGGGAGAACTCGACGGCCACTTCCGGCTTGAAAGTTTCACCGACGATGCCGCGCACGCCCGTGATTCCAATTTTTAGCGATTTCATATCCTGAACATGTTCCTTTCGCAACCACGCAACTCCTTGGAGTGCGCCGGCCTGGCGGCGCTTTGGCCTCCGAGTTTCGGTACCGGCATCCTCCAAGGAAACGTCAGAACATGTGTAACTGAGTTCATTAATCTCTGACACTGAACCGGGAGGCCAAAGCGCCGCCGGGCCGGCGCACTCCAAGGAGTTGACGCAAGGTTGCGAAGATTTGAAATTAGCACACCATCCAGAGGTAAAGAAGATTGACCATAACAAAGCAGCATCATACAATTTCCTTCTCCGCAAAGGGTCTTTATTCCACAAAAGAAGGGCCGTCTGCTTGCCGCCGGCTGCGCTGAGAGCCAGAATGCGGCGGCGGACTTTGGAACGCCATGCGAAATCGTTGTTCGGCGATTGCCGTCCTATCACTACTCTGCCTGAATGTCATGTCCGGACCGGCGCAAACTTCCGTACCTGCAAAGTCGCCGTCGTCAGCGGCAGTTGAACGCCGCGTGGACTCCCTGCTCAGCCAAATGACCCTCGAGGAAAAGATCGATCTGCTCGGAGGCGTGGACTCTTTCTTCATTCGGAGCATCCCTCGAATTGGCTTCCCCAAACTGAAGATGGCCGATGGTCCGATCGGCGTTCGCAATTATGGACCAGCAACCGCCATGGCCGGCGGAATCGCTCTGGCCGCCACCTGGAATCCAAGCCTGGCAGAGCGAGTGGGAACTGAACTCGGAAGAGATGCAAGGGCAAAGGGAGTGCACTTCCTGCTCGGCCCCGGCGTAAATATTTATCGTGCACCCATGAATGGCAGGAATTTTGAATACTTCGGCGAAGATCCGTTTCTCGCCTCCCGCATCGCCGTCGGCTACATCAAAGGCGTCCAGAGTCAGGGCGTCAGCGCCACCATCAAACACTACATGGGAAACAACTCCGAGTTTGACCGTCACAACACGAACTCGATCATCGACGAGCGCACGATGCGCGAGATCTACTTACCCGTGTTCGAAGCAGCGGTGAAGGAAGCGCAGGTGGGGGCCATCATGGATTCCTACAATCTGACTAACGGCACGCACCTGACTCAAAACGGATACTTAAACACAGATATCGCCAAGAACGAGTGGGGGTTTGCGGGCATCATGATGTCAGACTGGTTCGCGACTTACGACGGTGTGGCCGCAGCGAACGGGGGACTGGATCTCGAAATGCCTTCTGGCGCCCACATGAATCGGGGGACACTGGTTCCTGCCGTCCAGCAGGGTAAAGTCGCCGTTGCCACCATTGACGACAAGGTGCGGCGCATCCTAAGAACAGCGATTCAATTCGGCTGGCTCGATCGTGACCAGACAGACATGTCGATTCCGCGCTACAACCAGCAGGGTCGAAGCATCGCACTCCAAGCGGCGCGTGAGGGTCAAGTGCTGCTAAAGAACGACGGCGGTCTCTTACCGCTCAATAAAGCAAAGATCAAATCCATCGCCATCGTCGGACCAGACGCGTATCCGGCTGTACCAGTTGGCGGCGGCAGTGCACGTGTAGAACCGTTTGCCGCGACCAGCTATCTGCAGGGTTTAAGCAATTACCTCGGCCCGGCGGCTCAGGTGTATTACGCGCGTGGCGTGCCCTCCCTCAGCGAGATGGCCGAAGCAACCACCTTCTCAACTGCCATGACCGGAGGACAGCCTGGTCTGATAGCGGAATACTTCAGCACTAATGATTTGCAAGGAAAACCAGTCGTAAAGCGGACCGAGGAACATGTGAACCTCAAGATCGGTACCCAGGCGAATTATCCAACAGCGACTTTCTCGTCGCGCTGGACTGGTTATTATACGCCGCAAGTGACCGGCGACTTTGAGATCTTTGTCGCTTCCACCGGAGAGGACGGTGGCTTTTATCGCCTCTATATTGACGACAAGCTCATATTCGATAACTGGACCACATCCACTGCCGCGGTGGGCCAGACCAGGCTCTCACTCTCAGCCGCACCGCACAAAGTCGTGCTGGAGCAACATGGACGGTCCGCCTGGCTTGGTACGCGCATGCAATTTGGAATTATCCGTCCCGGCAGTGTTGTCAGTGATGAAGCAAAGAAGCTCGCCGCTAAGGCGGATGCGGTCATCGTAGCGGTGGGATTTGATCCTGAGACTGAGAGCGAAGGCGCTGACAGGACCTTTAATCTGCCACCGGCACAGGACGATTTGATCGCGGCAATGGCTGCGGCAAACAAAAACACTATTGTCGTCATCACCTCAGGCGGAAGCGTTGATATGAAAGGTTGGATTGATCGAGTCCCGGCGCTCATCGAGGCGTGGTATCCGGGACAGGAAGGTGGCACGGCGCTGGCCGAAGTTATCTTCGGCGATGTGAATCCCTCGGGACGATTGCCTGTTACTTTCGAACGTCGCTGGGAAGACAATCCGGTGAGTCACAGTTATTACCCGACTGAAGGCACAACCAGAGTCGAATACAAAGAAGGAGTGTTCGTTGGCTACCGCGGATATGAAAAAAACGGGACCAAGCCCCAGTTCCCATTCGGACACGGCCTCTCTTACTCGACTTTTAGCTACGGCAAGCTGTCAATCACTCAGGGAATCACAAGAGGCGGCAGCCCCGAATTTTGGTGGGCCGAAGTGTCATTTGATGTTACAAACACCGGGAAGCGTGCCGGCGCCGAAGTGGCCCAAGTCTATGTGGGCGACTCCCATTCGAGGGTGCCACGACCGGCAAAGGAGCTGCGAGGTTTTGCAAAAGTTGAACTGAAACCCGGCGAGACGAAACGTGTGAAGGTCATGCTAAATCTGCGCGCACTCTCATACTACGACGTAGGCGCAAAACAATGGCGGGCTGAGCCTGGAGATTTTGAGGTGCTCGTGGGTCCATCGTCCGCACAGATCGAGTTGCGCGGCAGGCTCACGCTGTCACCAACTGCATCGGCAGACATTACTGGCAAGTAACCGGATTACTGGGATCGTAATACCGGGACTGCGGACGTCTCGCCCGCACTGAGCGCGCCGCGCGAACTACGGCCCCATTTCCACTCCACCTTTTCAGGAACGCGCCACGCAAACACTAGGACCGCGGGCGTCTCGCCCGCACTGAGCGCGCAGCGCGAACAACCCGTTAGCCGCAGTCTCGTCCAGGGTTACCGAAACTCTTACCCATCTTCTTCGTTGTCGCCGTCAAGTAAAGATCGTGACACATCGTGTTGACATAACTATGGAGAGTGTGGCGATGGCGTTGTTCGCGCTGCGCGCTCAGTGCGGGCGAGACGCCCGCGGTCCCAGTGTTTGCGTGGCGCGTTCCTGAAAAGGTGGAGTGGAAATGGGGCCGTTGTTCGCGCTGCGCGCTCAGTGCGGGCGAGACGCCCGCGGTCCCGGTATTACGGTCCCAGTAATCCGGTTACTTGCCAGTAATGCCTGCCGATGCAGTTGGCGACAGCGTGAGTTT
>DATBRN010000298.1:0-14531 GCA_036560225.1 Pyrinomonadaceae bacterium
GAGTAAAAAACCATCCACAGATTACGCGAACAGGAGCAGGAGCAGTAGGCAGGCGCAGGAAAATGGTCCGCTTGCGGTTCGTGCTCCTGCCTGCTGCTCCTGCTCCTGTCCTGTGTAATCTGTGGATGGTTTTTTCATCCACGGGCACGTGCGCGGCTGGCAGCCAGTGCCAGCTCACGAGCTCGCGGCATTGCATCGACAGCACGAGAGATCTGCGGATCGCCGTCGTTGAATACCTGCGTCGCGACGCGATAGCCGAAAGCCGCTGAAAGAATGTTGTAACGCAATTGCCTCTCTGCAAACGTTCGCGACTTCTCCAACTGATCCGGTGTAGTCCGGAATATTTGCTTCTCGCCGGCGAACTTCTTCAGTTCTTTGAAGAGCGCATCTGTGATCGGATAATCCTCATTCGCAAGGTCGTGATCGAATTCTATGCCGCGTTGAATCTTGTACGATTCGAAACCGGGAACCTTGCCAGTTACCAAATCAAGTGAGAATGCGAAGATCACATCTCGCAGGTGCCGCTCCGCCGCAGTGACAATCCCTGGTTTCACCGCCTCATCCGGTGAAATACCACCGCCGCCATAAACGGCTCTACCGGTATCGGTGTGACTCTCAGGCCCATTTTGCGGAGTGGCCTGGCTGCTCTTGTCAGCAGCTAGGCCGCCTGGGAAGTAATAATTGTAGCCGCCATTTGAATAGTCTCGCTGAATCAGGCGACCTGACGGAGTGAAATACTTAGCGATCGTCAGAAGTAATGCCGAATCGTAATCGAGCTGAAACGGAAACTGAACCAGCCCTTTTCCAAACGTAGTCTCACCGACAATCAACGCGCGGTCGTGATCCTGAAGCGCGCCCGCAACGATCTCCGCGGCTGAAGCGGTATCGCCATTTACAAGAATTACCAACGGCACATTGTCGGGATTCTCATTGATTGCGTTGTACGTCTGAGAACTATCTCTAAAGCGCCCCTTCTGGGACACGATGGTCTGTCCTCGCTGGAGGAACGTGTTAGCTACTCTGACAGCCTGAATCAACAGCCCGCCGCGATTACCACGCAGATCCAGGATCAGCATATTCATGCCCTTGTTGCGCAACTGCTTCAGGGCCTGATCGAATTCGTCAGCAGTCGTTAAATTAAACCCACCAGTCATCGCCACATAACCAACACCCGGTTGCAGCAAATAAGCCTGAGCAATAGACGGCAGTGATACCGCGTCGCGAACGATACTGACTGTTTCTGTTTGATTGTTACCCGGGTGAACGACCGTGACTTTGACCGTCGTTCCTCGAGCACCGAGCAAGAACTTGCGGACTTCCGGATACGTCTTGCCTTTCATCGACTGTCCGTCGACAGCAACAATCCGGTCACCAAAACGCAACCCCGCACGTCCTGCGGGTGATTCTTCAAACGTCGCGCGGATGAACGTGTTTACGTCTTTACCTTCTCTAAGATCCTCGATTGTGGCTCCGATGCCGAAGTACTCAGAACGTTGTTCAGTCCTGAAAGACGCGTATTCAATTGGATCGAAATACGTCGAATGCGGGTCAAGAACGCTCAGCATTCCGCTAATTGACGATTTAAAAATGGCGTTGTAGTCGAGCTTCTTGCCATCAATGTAGTTGGCTTGGATTACGGAGAGTGCTTCCGCCAGATCGTTCTTAATCAGGGGTGCGGTCGCCGTCGCCTTGGCGGCCGTCGTATTCGCGCCGACCGAACGCTCGGGACTCGCGGGCCCCCGGCGCGCCGACCGGCTTTGTTGCGCAAGGATTATTGCGGGCACAGATAGCGCGATAATGAGGAAAACAATACCGGGGACAAAAGATCTGTTTCTCACGAGCCCTCCTAAAACTGTCTATCGCTGTAACCCGCTTGTTTGAACGCCAAATCCGACTGCCGGGTTCCGGGACGGGAAGCGGGGAGGTCAGAATAACATGAAGCGGCAGAGCTTTTGAACCACCGTCCTGTTGGCCAGAAAGCAAAATCCACCAAAAACCTACCAGGTTGGGAAACTCACCTTGTAGATGCAGCCACAACCGCTTTGGTCGCCCACAATTCTGGAATTTAGTGTCAGAGTTGGAGTTCGGACGGGAAAGAAAACCCATCCGCCGATTATGCAGATTACAACAAACAGAAGCAGGAGCATCAGGCAGGAGCACGAACCGCGCAAGCGAACCGTTTTAGTGCGCCTGCTTACTGCTCCTGCTCCTGTTCGTATATTATGGCCGCTGCCTTTTCAACACCAACAACTCGACGGAGGACATGAATGCCGACCACATTGAGCCGGGAAAGTCTTTTATCCTATGCAAAAAAACACCGACAGGAATATGAAGACCTTCTTCGTCGTTTTGTAGAGACGCCTACAGTCTCAGTCGACCCGAATCATCTCGACGACATCAGGAAAGGGTTGGAGCTCACGGTCGAGACTGTTGAGAGGTTCGGTGGGAAGGTAACCGTTTACAGCGCCAAAAAGGGAAATCCGCTAATCCATGGTGTGTTTGGGAACGACAAGGGTTTGCCCACCGTCACGGTTTACAACCATATCGATGTGCAGCCAGCTTCAAAGGAAACGGAGCCGTGGGATACTGAGCCATTTGTCTTCACGCAGAAGGGGGACACGTATTACGGCCGCGGCACAACCGACGACAAGGGGCCAGCCCTAACCGCGCTTTTTGGGGCACGCGCTGCGATAGAAGCAGGGGTTCCTGTCAATATCAGGTTCCTGTGGGAGTTTGAGGAAGAAATCGGCTCCCCGAACTTTGAAGAGATAATTTCAAAAGTAGCCTCGGACCTGCTGACGGACTCCGTTGTAGTTTCTGACACGGTTTGGGTTTCCCGTAATCGACCGGCCAGTTCTGCCGGTTTGCGCGGTTTGCTTGGCTTCATCCTGACGCTCGAAACAGGAACCGTTGATACACACTCAGGCGAAACAGGCGGAGCGTCGCGAAACCCAATCGCCGAGCTAATGCAACTCGTTTGCGATATCTATGACCCCCGGACGGGTAAGATAAAAATCAAGGGGTTCTATGATGACGTCATTCCTCCAACACGGAAGGAGCTGAACGACTGGGCCAAATCAGGTTTTACGACCAGTGGATTCAAGAAGGCCCATCATCTGAAGAAACTTCGTACGGAAGATCCGCTGGAGATCATGAAGCGGATATGGGGCATGCCCACACTCGAGGTTCATGGAGTTGTCGGCGGCTATCAGGGACCCGGATTGAAATCGATCGTCCCGCCGCGCGCGGAGCTGAAGGCGTCGTGCCGGCTAGTTCCGGTCCAGGATCCGAAGAGGATTAAGAAACTATTGACCGCGGCCGTGAAAGAAAGAAATCCAGACGTCAAAATTCAGTTCGAGTCGGCGGCGCCGGCTTTTCGTACGGTTCTCGAAGGGCCGTTACCTCAGGCACTAAAACGCTCCGTCAAGTTTGCGTTTGGACGCGACGCTGTATTCGTCCGCGACGGAGGAACGATTGGAGCAATGACGAGTATCGAAAAGGTTCTGAAGTGTCCCGTGTTGTTTCTGGGTCTGTCACTTCCGGAGCACGGTTATCACGCACCGAACGAAAACTTCGATTGGCAACAAGCCTCAGGTGGGATGGTAGCGTTTGCGAAGTACTTCGAAGAGATATCGAACCTAGGAGGGTGAAAAGGGGAAAAGGGGGAAAAGGGGAAAAGGGGAAGAGGGAAAGGAAAACGCAAACCCACCAGACTATTAACACTCACTACATCGAAAGGGACCTCACGATGGAAAAACGAAAACCAATCCGTAGTTTTGAGGATCTATTTGTTTGGCAATTCGCGATAGAGTTGGTGAAAGAGGTTTACCTAATCACTGGCAAAGGTGCTTTGAAAACTGATTTTGCGTTAAAGGATCAATTTCGCCGCGCGGCGATTTCGATTCCGACCAATGTCGCTGAAGGTTTTGAACGTCGGTCGCGAAAAGAATACCTGCTGTTTTTGAATATCGCGAAGGGATCGGCAGGAGAGTTGAGGAGTCTTCTACGTGTCGCACTTGAAATCGGATACCTTCGTGAAGCTGATTATGAGCCACTGCGAGCTAAGACCTCGCGAGTCAGCGCATACTTGGCAAATCAGATGCGCGCATTAAGCACTGTCCGCAACGAGTGACTCCTCTAATCCTTTTCCCCTTTTCCCCTTTTCCCCTTTTCCCCTTTTTCCCCTTTTTCCCCTTTTTAGATCACGGCTGCCATCCGCTCTTCATTTAAAGGAACGAAGCCAAGCTTTTCATAGAATCGCTTCGCTTCCGGGTTGTCTTTGTGAACGGCAACATCGATTCGCGTCACTAATTCCTTTCGCAGCTGCTCTCTTAGCTGTTCGAGCATCTGCGTGCCCACACCGTGTCCACGCCGGTCTTGCTTTACAGAAACGTCGTCGAGTTTTGCGACTACAGATCCCATCGACGTCGAGATCGCATAACAAACGACGCAAATTCCTGCAGCACCTGCCTCATCAAAAGCCATCCACACAAAACCGAGTTCAGGTCGTTCCAAAAAAAGATCCAGCGCGTCGTTCAACCCTCTGAGGCCGCTATGTCCATAAGCTTTGCTGCTAGCCAGGTAATGCTCGTCTTCGTTAAGAAACGTGGTCAGCATCAGAAACGCGTTTTGAACATCGGCGGCTTTCATTTTCCGACAGGTGATCATGACCGTAATGCTACAACATAAGCTTCTAAAAATGACAATTGAACAATGTCAAATGGTATGTGACAAATGATTCGGTGCTATAATCCGGCCTTCCATTCCAGGCATTTTCCATCTCATAAGCGCAGGTCAGGAGCCCATGAAAAAGTTTACACCTCTCTTCGGAACCATTTTGGTTCTGCTCGCAGCACTGTCGGCGTTTGGCCGCGAAGCGCGGCTCGTACGCTATCCGCATTATCACAACGGCCGCATTGTCTTCACTTATCTCGCGGACCTCTGGACCGCTGATGAGAACGGTCAAAACGTGCAACGCTTGACTGTCAACCGCGCCCGCGACGTCTACGGACGCTTCTCACCGGACGGTAAATGGATTGCTTTTTCGAGCGACCGCAATGGCAATCTCGATGTCTTCGTGATACCAGCCAACGGTGGCACAGCTAAACAACTCACCACCCATTCAGCTGATGATACCGTTCTCGGCTGGTCGCCAGATTCGCGTTCGATCCTGTTTAGCAGTAATCGCGGAGAAGACTTTATGCCGCAACTCTACCTTGTAGGTCTCAATGGCGGTATGCCGTGGAAGGCCGGCACCGACATGGGAGTCCAGGCAAGCTATTCACCTGACGGAAAGCGAATCGCCTACAACCAGAAATCCCAGGTCTACTGGCGCAAATATTATCGAGGCGCCTACCAGAGCGACATTATGGTGATGGACGTTGCCGCGAAGCGTTTCTCTCAAGTCACTGACTTTGACGGGCTCGACTCTTGGCCCATGTGGGGCAATGACGGCTTCATCTACTTCGTCAGCGATCGTGAAGGCAGTGGTCTCACAAACATCTATCGTGTTTCTGAAAATGGCGGTAAGGCTGATCGGGTTACTGCATTCAAAACCGGAGACGTTCGTTGGCCATCGATCAGTGCAGATGGACGCGTCGTGATGTTTGAGCACGATTTTGGAATCTGGAAGCTTGATGTCAACAGTAAGAAAGTGACGCCGATTAACCTAAATATCGACGCCGAAACTCAGGACAATTTGAGTGAAATGCAGTCGTACAACTCTCAAGCTGACGACTACGAGCTCGCACCATCTTCGCGCAGGATTGCTTTTTCAATTCACGGGGAAATCTTTACTGCTCCCGTTGAGGAAGGTGATTTGAGACAGATTACAGATGGTCCAGCTCGCGAGCAGCGCGTTGGTTATTCGCCCGATGGAAAATGGTTGTCATACATCTCCGACCAGAGCGGACGTGAAGAACTCTATGTAGTTCCTGTGGACGGTTCGACGCCTGCACAACAACTAACAGATATCGATGCTTTGAAGTTTAACTACAACTGGTCGCCGGACTCGCGTGATATCGCGTTCACTGCCTCCGACGACAAGCTGCGCAAACTGACGGTGGCCACTAAACAGGTCGCCGTCCTTGATTCCTCACGGTACGGACAGATAGGTGCGCCCATCTGGTCGCCTGACAGCAAATGGATCGCCTTCGCAAAATCAGATGCGTCTCGCACATCTGACATTTATCTGATCGCCGCATCAGGAGAAGAGAAGGAGCCACATAAAGTCACTTTTGATTCGAGCAGTGAGGTGAATCCGCTGTTTGGACCAGACGGTCGCAAGCTGTTCTTCCAACGCGTTGAGGCTTCGGGAGGAACCACTCCAAATTCCATTCAAATCTATTCAGTCTGGCTCGAGAAGCTTGAACGCGATCCAGACGACCCTGAAGAACGTGAAGCCGAGCCTGCATCGCCGGGTGGTCAAGCCGAGGGCGCCGAAGGTGCTACTCCGCCACCTCGTCGAGCCCCTGCGAATCGACCTCCGCATGAAACCAAAATGGATTGGGCAGGTATGAAGCATCGAACGCGGCAAGTGACGCGTATGCCCTTCCCGATTTCGACCTACGCTATCGCACCTGATAGCCGCACGATCGTCTTCGTCACAAGTGAACCTGCAGGCCAGGCAAATGTCCCGGTCATCTATTCAATCCAAGATGATGGTCGACGCTTGACCAGGGTTACCTCCGGCCTGCCACCCAGCGATGATGGCGAAGGCCCGGGAGGAGGCGGCGGTTTTGGCGGTGGTATAAATGAACTGTACATCTCGCGCGATGGCCGCACACTGTTCTTCAAGGAACGTGATGGAATCTACTCCATTGCGCTTGGCGGAGGCGGTGCCGGAGCAGGAGCGGCAGCAGCAGCGGGAGCAGCAGGACCTAGACCAGAAGGCGGCAGACGCAGAATCAATTTCAATGTACGCGTAAGAGTCGATCGTCCTGCCGAGTGGGCTGAGATGTTTGATGACGGTTGGCGGACGATGAAATATCGCTTTTACGATCCGCAAATGCACGGCTTCGACTGGGATGCCGCACGCGCGAAATACCGTCCACTGGTTGACTTTGTAGGCGATCGCCAGGAGTTGCTGAACATCATCAACGAAATGATCGGTGAACTAAATGCGTCGCACACCGGCGCTGCACCGCCACCGCGTGGACCCGGTGGAGGTGGTGTTTCAACCGGAAATCTGGGTTTGGAGTTGGAGCCAGACACTGCAGCTGGTCGTTACCGCGTCACATATATCTATGAGGATGGTCCGGCAGACAAAGACTGGGTGAAAGTGAAAGTCGGCGACTACTTACTTGCTATCAACGGCCGGCAAGTGAAAGCGGGAGACGATTACTGGGAGCTGCTAAACAATCGCTTGAATCGTAAGGTGAACGTTACCTTCAACAGCACACCAACCGACCAAGGTGCGTGGAATACGCGAATCGAGTCGATCTCAACGAACGCCTACAGCCAGCTTCGTTATGACCGGTGGGTAAAAGAACGACGGAAGAAGGTTGATGAGCTGTCGGGCGGACGCATCGGCTACCTGCACATTCAAGCAATGAACCCACCTTCGCTGAGAAAGTTTGAGAAGGAGATTCGGGAGTTTCGTAACAAGGAGGCGCTCGTAATCGATCAGCGGTGGAATGGTGGTGGGAATATCGAACAGGAGCTGCTCGCGATCCTGGTCCAGCGTCAGTATCAAATCTGGCAACCACGCGGAACTGAACCGACCGGCCGACCCTTTGCCGGCTACTTTGGTCCAAAGGTTGTGCTGCAGAATTGGCGCTCAGCCTCGAACGCGGAAATGTTCCCTGCCGGGTTCCGCGCGCTGGGTCTCGGCAAAGTAATTGGAACTCCAACGATGGGGGCCGTCATCGGCACGGGCAGTTACAGCTTGATTGATGGTTCGACAGTGCGAACTCCCGGCGTTGGAGTTTTCCTCGCGGATCCAAAGCACACCAACATGGAGAACTACGGTGTGCAACCGGATCTGTTCGTTGACAACAAGCCTGAAGACAACCTGGCAGGCCGAGACCGTCAACTGGAAGCTGCTGTGGAAGAACTGCTGAAGCAGCTGAATGGGACCAGAAGAAACGTAGCTACGGAGGCTCAACAAAAATAGTCTGAGTCAGAAAAGGTTACTGCTGAGCGGGGCTTCGGCCCCGCTTCTGCTTTTGCTTTGGAGCGCTGACCAATAGAGTTGAGTTCAATTGTGGCTACTCCACACCGATTAACATTCAACATCGAATCAACAATGCAATGCGAAAAGATTGCAGGTTGGGAAGGGTGGCTTGCAAACATAAGTTCGTGCCCGGAGAGATTCAACTACAGAACGGGAGCGAAGCGACCGATTGAACGAACGTTTGCGATTCCCTCAGTTGAAATTGGTCGCTTCGCTTCCGTTCCGTAGTTGAGTGTTTTCTCCGATCCTGATAAAGCTGGTTGAGCGGGGCAGCCACGCTTCCCAACCTGCAAACTGATGTCATTGAATTGGGGGACGATTCTCATGCCGATACTGCGGGCAGCGGTTCGCTGGCGGATGTTGGCTCGGGTTTACGCCGAGTTCCCAGCCAACGCCGAATGGAATCGATCATGATGAGTACGGCGGCGACCATGATGATTGCCGTGAGACTTGTGTTTATATAACCCAGCATTGAAGTCTCGGGTTTCTGCGCCAGCGGCCAGAAAATATCGGTAATCGATTTCCAACCAGCAACCAGAGTGGTACTGCCGACAAACGTAAGCGGCAAAACTGTTACCCACGCATACTTCGCCTTACCAGCGTTCACCACCATAGTAGTTGCGACACATAGCGCAACTGCAGCAAGCAATTGATTCGCGATACCAAACATCGGCCAGATGGTAGAGATCGAGCCTGACCAGATGAATGCCGCCCACGCCGCCACTACCAGGATAGATGTGACAACAGAGCCGGGTATCCAATTTGGTTCTTCGAGTCGCCGGTAGAAACGCCCGCCAAATTCGCCCACAAGAAATCGTGCGACACGTGTCCCTGTATCAATTGTTGTGAGGATGAACAGCGCCTCAAACATGATCGCAAAGTGGTACCAATATTTCATGAACCCGCTGAGCCCGGGAATGCCGTCGAATATTTTTGCAATGCCAAGCGCGAGTGTTACGGCGCCACCCGTTCGGCCGCGAAGGTTCTTCTCGCCTGACTCCTGCTCCAGACGGTCAATCTCCTGCGGCTGGAGATTGAAGTCGTCGTTGCTGTGAGCCGCAACCATCTGCACGTAAGCTGTTTTTTGCTGTTCCGTTCGTTGCGCAGTGTTGATGACAAAGTAATCACCGGGGAAGAGCGAAGTGGCTGCAATCAGAGCCACTACACCCACAATTCCTTCCATCAACATACTGCCGTAGCCGATCATCCGTGCATCAGTCTCTTTAGCAATCATCTTCGGTGTCGTGCCGGAAGAGATGAGCGCATGGAATCCTGATATCGCGCCACAGGCGATAGTGATGAATACGAACGGATAAAGCTTTCCGGGAATCACCGGTCCACCGCCAGCCGTGAAAGGAGTCAATGCAGGCATGTTTAGATTCGGATGGACCAGAATTACGCCAATAATCAGGAAAGCGATCGTGCCGATTTTTAAATAGGACGAGAGGTAGTCACGCGGACAAAGCAACATCCACACAGGTAAAACCGACGCGATAAATCCATAACCCGCCATCAAGAGAATTAGAGCGTTGCGGGATAGCGTGAATACCGGACCAATCGACGACTCGGCAATTCGACCACCAAGATAAACAGCCAACAGCAAGCCTGCAATTCCGATGATGCTGGCCTCCGCAATCTTTCCCTTGCGAAAGCGGTACATATAAAGGCCCATTAACAGCGCCAAAGGAATTGTGAAGCCGACAGTAAACGTACCCCAGGGTGATTCGGCAAGCGCGTTTACAACAACGAGTCCCAGGCCTGCGAGCGCGATGACAACGATAAAAAGAATTGCCACTCCGGCGACAAAACCTGACAGCGGGCTGATCTCCGTTCGGGCCATCTCCGCAAGCGATTTTCCTTTCCGACGGACGCTACCGGCGAGGATCATGAAGTCGTGAACAGCGCCACCCAAACAAACGCCAATCACCAACCAGAGCAATCCCGGCAAGTAACCAAACTGCGCGGCCAGGACAGGGCCGATCAGTGGACCTGCGCCTGAGATCGCCGCAAAGTGATGTCCAAATAGAACCCACTTGTTTGTTGGGTAATAGTTATGCCCGTCGTACATCGTTTGCGACGGCACTGGTCGTGAATCATCTAATGCCAGGACTTTGGCGGCGATGAATGCGGAGTAGTAGCGGTATGCGATTGCGATGCAACACAGTGTGCCGATGATGATTGGTAATGCGTTCATTGTTACCTTCCGGCGTCTGTTTGGCAGAGCCTGCGAAGCAGGCGTAAGCGTAAAGCCTGGGGCGTGAGCCCCAGGACAATTTTGTCCCACGCTCAACAGCCCGTGAAACGGGCGACAGTTCCTTCGCTTTGCGAACTCTGTCGCCCGCTCACGCGGGCTCTCTACATGAAAACCGCTGCTAACCTGGGGCTTACGCCCCAGGCTTTACGCTCACGTCCCGCTACGCGGGACTAAGATCCTAGTCCTACGCGACTCTCGCTTTGCAATATTCGACTTTTTCAGGCAAAACCGTTTTACGTGCCCTTCTTGGTCGCTCCCATTGCAGCAGCACTTATCGCTAGCAGGATTCCAATACCGATACAGCCAAGCGCTAATATAGTCTGGATCTTTCCTTCTGACACTTGCGCTGATAGCTCACTAACTGTAGCGCGATGTGGCATCGCCAGAATACCTATCGCCGCTATTAATGAAGCTAAGCCCGCAAGCATCAGCCACGCTGGCGTCGTGCGTGGTCGATCGACTTTCCGTCCGAGTTCACTTTTCGCGTAACCATACGAAAGATAGACAGACAACCCAATTAAAAGCCACGCTACAAATCGCCACCACGATGCCGGTGGCAGATAGTAAATGAGGAACAGACATGAAATGGCGCCAGCCATTGGCAATAGCCATGGACCAAATGGCACCTTGAACGGCCTGGGTCGCGTAGGCTCTTTGTGACGAAGAATGATTATGCCAACACAGACCAAAACAAACGCGAACAGCGTTCCTATGTTCGTGAGGTCTACCATCTCATCGATACTCATTACCGCAGAAAAACCGCCGACAATTACACCGGTGAGTATCGTCGTCACATGTGGCGTTTTGAACTTCGGATGGACCTTGGCAAACACCGGAGGTAACAGACCATCGCGGGCCATTGAGAAGAAGATTCGAGGCTGGCCGAGCTGAAACACTAACAACACCGCCGTGTGGGCAACAACAGAACCGAAAGCAACTATTCCGGTGGCCCACCTTGCGCCTGGCGCGACGTGGTCCAGTGCCATCGTCAAGGGCTCAGCCTGTTCAGTTGAAAGTCTGCGAACCAAATCGTCGTATGGAATGAGGCCGGTAAAGACCGCCGCAACGACCACATAGAAAACCGTGCAGACGATTAGTGAGGCGATGATGCCGATAGGCAGATCTCTAGCCGGATTCTTTGTCTCCTCAGCTACGGTTGAGACAGCGTCAAAGCCAATGTAGGCAAAGAAAACCACCGCCGCGCCAGCCAGAGTTCCACCCCAACCGGTCGGCTGAAACGGATGCCAGTTCTTCGCCATGTTGCTGGGTGAAACGAAGTACAAAGCAACGCCGATGAAGAAAAGCAGCACCAGGATCTTGATGAGGACCATCACGGCATTGAATTGGGCCGACTCTTTAATACCCCAGACCAAAACAATCGTGAGTAGCGCAACGATACCAAAAGCAAGTAGATTGAAAACGATTGGTATCCCAAGAATGTGGGGCGCACTATCGATCAGCCCCGGTATCTTTCGGGCAGTCCTGAAGTCAGTCGCAAGCCACGCAGGAACGTTGATGCCAATGGTTTCGAGCAGTGACCGGAAATAGTTTGCCCAACTAATTGCCACCGCGACGTTTCCAATTGCATACTCAAGAATCAAGTCCCAGCCAATAATCCATGCAACGAGTTCACCGAGCGTGGCGTAAGAGTAGGTGTAGGCGGAACCTGAGATGGGTACCATCGCCGCCATTTCTGCATAGCAAAGCGCGGTAAAAGCACAAACAACGGCGGTGATACAAAAGGAGATCATCAACGACGGACCCGCGCCCGGGCGTGAGGCGTCACCGGCGGCGGCGGTTCCTACCGTTGCGAAAATACCGGCTCCAATTATTGCGCCGATGCCAAGCAGCGTGACATTGAAGGCGCCGAGAGTTCTTTTTAATGAATGCGCTTCGTCTCCTAATGCGGCCAGAATGTCGTCGAGGTTTTTGGTACGAAACAGTCCACGAAGCAAGGTGTCGCCTCCGAAGGTGGATTTAGATAACTCTTACTTGCTGTTGCCCGTTGCAGGGAGAAGGAATGCCAGCGGAGTTTGGCATGGAACGCGGCGGTTGGTAAAGAGCGGTATCGGTCTTTAGTCTTTGGTCTTGGGTGTTACTTCTCTGGCGTCGACGAAGAACAAAGTCCAAGGCCAAAGGCCCAAGACCTACAGTTCGACCTTGAAACCCCACTCAACTTGATTTAGTTTCACTTTCAGCAATGTACCCCTTCCAGAACATTTTGTTTCCGACAGACTTCAGCACGCAATCATGCGCAGCGCTGAAATATGCCGCCGCCTTTGCTCGCGATGGAAACGGTCGGGTAGTGATCGTTAATGTTCAGGACGAGAGGGTACCCTCCAATCTTCTGAGGCTAAATCAATCAGCGCTTGAAGCGCAGCAAAATCGATGGCTATTGCAATTGCAAACCGATACAAAAGAACTCCTTGCCGATTCCTTGCTCGAAGGGATTGACGTCGAACCGGTATTCGTTGATGGCGATCCGCCCATTGAAGTTGCGCAAGTCGCAGTCGACTATGGCGCGGACCTGATAACGGTGATGACGCGTGGTCGAAAACGGTTTTCGCGTGCTTTCGGTGGATCAATGGCCGAGGACATTATTGCTGAGGCCCCTTGTCCGGTCTTGGCGCTGCGGTCGCCGCAACATGACTTCGTTCAACAGCGCGATGCGGAAGTCCACATTCACCTGAAGCGCATTGTACTAGCCACAAACTTTCGTCCTTCGTCTGTTGCTGCCACCCAACTCGCCGGTCAGATTGCCAACCGAATGGGAGCTCAACTCCACGCCGTGTACGTCATTGGCGATTACTTCGAGCAGCTGTCGGCAATGTTTCCGGAAGGCGGGCTCGCTGCACTCACACGACTGAGAAGTTATGTGGGTGAACGAATGTCGCATCTTGCGAATGGCGGCGCACGTCGCGTGAGAACTCACATCGCCGAAGGTCGACCTTACGAAGAGGTGGTCCGACTCGCGGCAAAACAAGACGCGGATCTAATCGTGATAGGAACAGCGGTTCACAATTCGCTGTTTGGTGGTTCAGCAGTGCTAGGTTCAGAAGTTGAAAGGGTCATTAGAAACGCGCCGTGCCCCGTATTGTGTGTTCCGGCTGCGCGAGTGGTGACGCCGTTGCCGGCGCTGGTGACTCAGCCAGTGATGTAGCGCAAACGGCGAAGAGCGAAGAGCTAAGAGCTAGGAGCACTTGCTCTTTGCGCTTTGCCCCTTGCCCTTTGCTCCTTGCGCTTTGCTCCTTGCGCTTTGCTCCTTGCTCTTTGCGCTATTGCTTTTTATCGATCGGAAATCCTTCGCGCTTCCATTCCTCGAAGCCACCCAACAGTGCTGCTGCGTTATTGAAACCTTGTGATTTGAGAACAGCCACCGAACCGGCGGACGTATGTTCGCTTGGTCAAGAACAGTACGTGACAATTTGTCTGTCACGCGGAAAGTCCTTAATCCGGCTCGCCACTTGATCCGACGGGATGAGCACTGCTCCAGGAACATGCCCCTGGTCATACGCAGCCTGGTTCCTCACGTCTACGACAAAGACGTTCCCCTTGGTTCTTAAATCTTGTAGCTCTTGAATCGTAATCCGACGGATACCATCAGCATAGGTTGTGTCAACCTGCACCGATTGAGGTTGCGATCTCTGCGCAGCGGCCTTTCTTTTCGACTCGGCCGAGTTGCAGCCGGCGAGAAGAAGTGCGCCGAATATAAGCAGAACAGCTGATAAGGAGTTATTAATCAAGGGCGACCTCCAGCCAGTAGAAACGAAATGAACCGAGCTAATTTGTAACGTAGGCCGTTGATTTGTCAAACAATGGCAGATGTCCGATATGCTTTAAGCCTCTTGCAAAAGTCATAACAAAGAGCACCGAAGGTGCGGCATATGGTAGCCAGGGGCAAGCGCGAAGCGCGTCGCCCCTGGGGAACGCGTTCACATTACGATCAGACCTGAAAGGGCGGCAGAAACCTCTGATTGGCAGCGTATATCGCCCTTTCAGGGCTGCGTGATTTCGACGCTGTTGACCAGGGGCGGCGCGCTTCGCGCTTGCCCCTGGCTACCATATGCCGCACCTTCGGTGCTCTTTGTTATGACTTTTGCAAGA
>DATBRN010000299.1:0-10281 GCA_036560225.1 Pyrinomonadaceae bacterium
TTAATAACCCTCCCCACAACCCTCGAGGAAAGCGTTCGTGAGTACAACGAGGAAGCCACCAGTCAGACCGGCTTTGATAACTTGAGTCGCGTTTTCTTATTTGTTTGCAGCGGTAACACGTGTCGTTCACCGCTGGCCGCGGCGATCGGAAATGCTGAGATTGCAGCGCGTCTGCAGTTGCCTTTTGTGGCTCTCGAGCAGGCAGACGCGCGGGCACTGAGCGCCGGTGTTTCTGCAAAAGTGGGAGCACCCATGACAGCCGAGGCGCAGCAAGCATTGCGTTTACTAGATATTCCGGTGCCTGTTCACAGTGCGCAGAACCTGACAGCCGATTTGGCCAATCGCGTCGAAAGAATCTTTTGCATGACTCAGGATCACCGCAGTGCCGTCATTAATATGGTGCCGACCGTGGCCCACAAGACGCATTGCCTCGATCCGCTCGGCGATGTCGAAGACCCAATCGGGAATGGAATGGAGGCCTACGTCAACTGCGCCCGCCGCATTCACGGTTTGGTGCGGTTCCGATTAGATGAGATCGGTTTGCAAGCCGGTCAAAGAAGTTAAGGTGAGGGAAAGCTTTGCATTGCTGCATAATTAACCATGGACACTGACATTAACTGCCATGAGGTTTGGGACCAATGTCGCATCGAGTAATTACAGAGCCGGAGCGGCCCACCACCAACACTAATTCAATCGATGTCAAAAGACACGATTTCGCGCCGAACTGTATCTGGACTTTTAAGATTCGCGGCTATGACCTTCTCAATGAACGTCTGCTGCTTCTGATCGCCAATGAGAGACGGGCGACTCCGGACAGCCGGCAGTGCGCTGGACGCGAAATGTGGCAAAGCCAGAGGCAGGTAGGAGCAGATCCTCCTGTCAAGGAGTTGTTCGAACAGATTTTTCAAGTGGCTTACGACGTAGCCTCATTTTTAAGATGGGACGTAGCAAACTGCACCCCCGTTTGCAAGGTGTGCTGGGCCAATGTTCACCCGCCAGGTTCTTATCACACGCGGCACATTCATCCGGCTACGACTCACCTGAGCGGAGTCTACTACATACAGGCGCCGGAACACTGCGGTGATATCGTCTTCCATGATCTGCCTCGATTCCTCGGTCTCTGGGGAGCTGCACCCAAACCGCTTGAGTTGACCTATTACAACGCATCAAGCTTCCCGGTACGACCGGAGGAGGGACTTTGTGTCCTTTTTCCCGGCTACGTCATGCACGAAGTTGAGACCAATCGGAGCGAATCGGACCGCATAGGCATTGCATTCAATATCAATTTTGAATGAAGGTCGGGGCGGAAAAGAAGAAACTTTATGGCCCTAAGATTTCCGATCGTGAGAGAGAAAGAACGGAAGCTTGAGTATCAAAAACATGACAAGAGTAGAGGCGCGGCCTGAAGCTTCGTTTGAGTCCGCGGTCATAGAAGAGTTGCTAACAGAACCACTCGGCGCGGTATCCCGCGTCACGCATCAGAACCCGTCAGCAACCATTCTTGAGGCCCTCAAGACCAACGGGTATGCCTATGTCAAACAGCCGCTTTCCTTAGACGAATTCGAATTGATTTCCAAAGACATCGGCACGATTCAACTAAAAACGGATATCAAGGTCGACCAGGGCCAGGTCCAACTCCAGAACGAGGCTCGCACTACGGGTGGAAGGCCCAGTACTTACCAGGCTCAAGGACTCGACTTTCACTCCGATAATCCCCGAATCAGCGTGCTGGCGTGGTATTGCCTGGAGCAGGATGAGATGGATGGCGCGCTATATCTAATAGACACCGACAGTGTTGCTGAGTATCTCTCGCAGGAGGAGCTGGAGATCTTGACCAGAACTCATGTCATGTATGCCCATTTCCGAGAAGGGAGCAATAAGGAAGAGTTACTGAAAGAGCCGGTGCTGACGGCTGTCGGTTCGGCATATCGAGTGTCCTATCAGTCGTGGCTCCTGCTTGATGAATACACTGAGGAACAGACTGCGGCGCTCAGCCGCTTCTCGGACTATATCAGGCAAATGCAAAGGACCAGCCGGATCCGAGTGAGGCTCGAGAAATACCAATCTCTCTTCATCGACAATCGTAGATTACTCCACGGAAGGGGTTCTCTTCCGCCGAACAGCAAGAGACATCTGATTCGCCTCTTTCTGCGTACTCCTGACGTTCGGACTTAGTTGTCAGCCGCAGAAAGCGCACGCGTGCTGCTAGTGGCGGGAGGGCACTCAAGCCAAACTGCATTTACCCGAATGATGAAGTTGCCCAATATTTTCGAATCGAACTTCCAGCTTCCACCGAAGGTCTGTGTTGTTGCGCCTGGTCCAAATGGTAAAGGTCACTATTCGTCTATTCCGGCCGACTTCTATGTTATCGCTGTTGCTAAAGCCATTCTCATCCCGGAAGTCCGCGCTGACATTTGGATGATGACGCATAGTCATCAGGATTGGTACGCGGAGGCCGATGCCGCTTTCAACGGTCCAAGGATCTACAGCTACGATGCCGCAATGAGAGTGCTGCCCTCACTAGAGGGCAAAAAGGACTGCTACTACTTCAAACCACACCCTGAACTGCTCGACCCGAATGGCATCAGGTCAATTGAGGGCACAATCAGGTATGGCGGCACAATCGTTGGGAATGCCATTCAGCTGGCCTATAACTTCGGCGCTACAGATATTCTTCTTTGTGGCGCTGATATGTCGGGTGATGGTTACTGGGACGGCAGCTTAAACCAGGAGCGCGTGCACGGGGACGTGTGGCTGGCAGTTTCATATTTGAATCCGCTGCTTAGTTGGATGAGGAACGAAAAGGGAATAAACATCTCGACGCTTAGTCCGACAACGTTGAACGTGCCAAGACATGAAGCGTAGAGACAGTTTCAGAGGTCAGAGGTCAGAGGTCAGAGGTCAAAAGGACTATAAGGACCTCAGCAAGTCTTATGCTTGTTAATGTCGTCTGTCTTAAGTGGGGAACCAAATACGACTGCGACTATGTCAATCGCTTGTATTCGATGGTGGAGCGAAACCTGAGCGTTTCCCATCGTTTTATCTGTCTTACCGACGACCCGGCAGAACTCCACCCGGAGATTGAAACTCGCGCTATCGAACATCCGGAATTAGAAGGATGGTGGCACAAGTTAACTCTGTTCAAGCGACAGTTCCATGATCTTGAGGGCCCCACGCTCTTTCTCGACCTCGACATTGTGATAGTCGACCGTCTCGATCCTTTCTTTAATCAAAAAGGCGAGTTCTGCATCATTGGTGATTGGACACCAAACTATTACTACAGCGCGGTCTTCCGTCTCAATATCGGAAGTCATCCAGAGGTATGGGAGACCTTCAAAAGAGGGCAAGACGAGATCACAGAACGTTTTCTCGGGGATCAGGATTGGATCAACGAGACAATATCTAACGCCACCCCCTGGCCCGATGGTTGGGTGGTGTCTTACAAGAAGCATTGCATTCCACTTGGCGGAAACGGTCCCGCAAAAATCCCGAGCAACGCTCGGATTGTTGCCTTTCACGGTCTTCCTCGTCAGCATGAGATAAAGGATGGTCCGAGCAACGGATGGAAAGAGGCTACCTGGATCAATGACCATTGGAAGTGAGAACGATCTCGTCTTTGTGGGAAGCGGGAACTTTCAGAGTATACCCGCGCCGCAAGGAAAACCGTCTGAGGAGCGAAGAATGAGTCTGGCCTTTATCGCTTGCGTCGAACGCGGCTATTTAGAGGATGAAGCGAAACTGCTCTGTCGCTCGATTCGGCGTTACGCGGGCTGTTATCGCGACGCCGCAATCTACACCTTTCAACCACGACCCGGAATGGAAGTCTCTGACGACACTGTTTCAGCGCTCCACGAACTCGGCGTCACGCACGTCACCGAACCTCTGAATACCAGGTTTGATGATTACGCCATCGGCAATAAGATCTTTACCTGTGCCTGGGCGGAAGAACACCTGACCGAAGATATTCTTGTGTTTCTGGATAGCGACACGGTGATCGTGAGCGAACCTGGCGATCTGATACTGGCGCAGGAATTTGACGCTGCCGTTCGACCCTGCAACAGATGGGAGGGCGGTATCAGCTCCACCGGCCCAGGCGACGCTAACGAAGCTTACTGGAGAAGGGTTTATCATACCTGCCGTCAGACCGCTGAACCCTTCGTTGAGACGGTTGTCGATCGAAGACAAGTGAGAGCGTATTTTAGTGCCGGAATCATTGCTGTCAGGCGTCGTGCTGGTCTATGGGCTGAGTGGAAACGGCATTTTGAGAGGCTAATGGAGGAAGGTCTGGTTCCCGATGACAAGAGACGCCTCAGACAAATGGACGAAATCTCACTCGCGATGACCCTTAGTAGAAATTTTGAGCGGGTAAGAATTCTTGATGGGCGATACAACTATCTTATTTACAGACGATCGGAACTATGCTCACCATACCGCGAGACCCAACTTGAGGACCTGGTCCATATTCACTACATCTCCAAGTTCAGCGTACCGGGATACCTGCGCCAGGTCCAGCCACCTCTTAATCCGTCGAGCGAGATCCTGGAGTGGCTGGAACAGTACATCCCCTTCCCCGCAGGACACCACAGCTCAACTCGAAGCTGGCTCACGGAAGGCCAGGCTGCTGGGTTGAACAAGTAACGGGATAAACCAGGAAGACTAATCAGCCAGGGCGGGCGTTTGTCACTAACGTAATCTAGACCGCAGCTATGCATTGGAGCTTAAAGGCTGCCGTGCAACAGAAGAAGCACGCCAGCGACCGCCGACGCTGCGGAGATTTGCGCAAAAGGTTGAAATCGATGATGCGAGAAGACTCTCAACGGTCGGCATTGACTCCCAGCCTGCGGAGCAGGCGATAGCGTAAAGCCTGGGGTGGAGCGTAGCGGAACCCCAGGGTAATGGCACAAAAACAACTCTAGCCCGCGGAAGTGGGCGACAGCGTTTGCCGCGGTACGAGGCTGTCGCCCGCCCGCGGGCTTCCGGTCCTTCAATTCATGATCCTGGGGTTCCGCTACGCTCCACCCCAGGCTTTATTCTGGCGCCTGCTCCGCAGGCTGGGTTTGACCGTCGCCAAACGACTTTTTGTGCAAACCCGCGCTACGCGCTTTCACCTACAATCAGCAAAAGGGGACGACAGCTATCTTTTCACGAGCCAAACTCGCGGTCCTTTGGAACGAACCTGTTTACGGCAAAGTCGGCGCGTCTAAATCTCCGCTCATTCTTGGTCCACATTGGTTTGTTCAGGTTACAGCTGTGAGGGTTCCGGGCAAGGTGGTCTGGTGTAACTTCGAGTTGGCACGAGTGCTGGGATTCGACGTTCCAGCGTCGAACCAGATGACGCCCGAGCTTCATGAACAACTGGTTGATGCGCTTTCCTACCGCGTATTGTCACCCGGACAAAACGGTAGCAAGGGAAAAGCCATCACTATCTATGCTGATAAATACGGCGGCGAAGGCGTCGCACCGGCCCTGGGTGCAGGACGAGCTGGTTTTCTTCAGTACGGTAACCTGTACGCAAAAGGCATTGGACACACTCCGCTCTTTAAACACAACGACCCCACAGACTTTTCCTGTTCACACGGCGGTCTATTGACAAGCGAGGCAATGGTTGAAGCGCTGTTTGGGGAAGTCAATACAAATCTATTCACCAAAGGCTCAACCCAAATACTCGCTATCGTCGATCAGGATGAATATTTGGAGTATCCCGATTACCGGCAGAAATCCAGGGCCATCGCCATTCGCACCGGTATGCAGCTCCGTCCGGCACACTTATTAGCCACTCACAGTCCGAATAGTCGCCCACTTCTCGAACCTTTCCTGAATATGACCGCAGAAACCGGCCAGCTATCGACACACACAATTGAGTCAAGCATGGAAGAGGTTCCGGATATCAGGGCAACGATGCTCCGAATAATAGACGATCATGCCTTGACCGCAGCAGAGCAGTTTCGCTGGAGGATTATTCACGGAGCATTAACTTCCTCAAATATGGAACTGAGCGGAGCGATGCTTGACCTGCTTACGGAGTCGTCGCAGCCACGCACGGCCCCGCTTTGGATGTTCGAATGTCCTGACTCAGTCTTCGGCAGAGAACATCTGGAGCGCGCTGTTCAGTTAAGGGCCGTGTACCGAAAACTACTGAGGAGCATTCCACAGCAAGAGCGTCAGATCTTAAATGCCGGACCCATTAATTTCAGAGAGGAAATGGAGCGCGCCTATAAGTGGCATCTTCAAATCAAGCTTATGTGTGCTGCAGGCCTGAAAACGGAATTGGCAGAGCGCATTCGTGCGGACCATCCGGTCCTCAGTACCCGTTTCATGGATGTGATTGTGAAGTTGGTCCAGGTTAAGAACCCTGGGAGTTTGAACATAAGGGGTCCATCATTTGAACGTATTTCGGTTCTTGATGTATTTCACCTGTTACAGCAGTATCCTCAGGGGTTCTTCAACGCAGTCAAAGCCGATAATAGCCGGTACATTCGCGCCGCACTACGTCCGACCTTCAGGGGCAACCACTATCAGATCGCGAGAAACCGAGCTCGCGTGAAGGTCCTGATCAAAGAGTTTACGGAAATCTACCTCCGCTTGATGGAAACGTGTGCCTCTTACGCCGCGGAATACTATGACGATCTGTTAAGTATGCGGGCTTCGATCATTTCAAGAGCTGCTTTCGAGAACCAGCCCCTCGCTTCGTTGTACTATCGGAAGCTACATCCTGAATTAGGCCAAGTAGTGGAGGCATACAAGGCCGGAGGCAACGCCGGACTGCTGCGAGAGGCTATTGACACTAGAGTGGCCGCATCTTTGCGAAACGTGGATGCGCTCCTGGCCCAGGGCACATGGAGGAAGTTCGAAGACGGGGGTTTTGAACTGGAGCGTCGGACAATCGAGGGCATTAACTATTGCATCAGGGCTTGGAACGATGAGACGCAAATTCGCCGATTGCATATGCGCGTCCTGCTGGGAAAACATGGCCACCGCTACAGCACGGGGTTCGTTGACCGCGCTCTAACTAAGCGAGAAATTCTATCGCTTCGGTTCCGCTTTACGACGGATAGTTGGAAGAACTCCGCTGAAGTGCGGTCGCGATTAAGGTACGACGAAGAGTGGGGTCTGGTAGCTGACTTTGAGGACATCTGTATCCTGCCTCGGATCGGTCGGTTGGAAGGCCTGCTCTTGATCAAAGGGCCACGCGGCGAAGTTTGTATTTGCGAGACATCACGCCACGGAGGCTACACGTTCGCGCTTCCAGATAAACGGGAACTTTTCAAGATAGTTGGACGCGGAACCGAGATGCTAGTGACCCGGTCATAGCCTTTCTCTAATAAACGCCAAAACAGTTTTCTTGATTACCGTCAAGGAATACCTTCTGGCCCACTCCGAAGCATCAATTCTGATCTCCCGGCGCAGGACCTCTTCGACGAGATCGAGGGTGTTTCCGCGTTTTCCGCGGATGTTCCCGTAGACATGGGGTCTCAGTTCCCTGGCTTTGAATCCCGGATAATCTCCATTTACCACGCAAGTCGTCCCGCAAGCCATTGCCTCGACGAGAGCGATGCAAAAAGTCTCCTGGGGCGAGGCCAGGACAAACATTCGTGCGCGATTGCAGATGGCAGCAATCTGCCGGCCATTCCACCAGTTAGTAAGCGCGCCGAGGTCTTTGGGATCAATCGTCGAATGAACGCTCACGTTATCAATATATTTGTGCAACCTGGGGAAGAAGTCTACGTGATTAGTGCCACCCACGAGATAGAGAGGGAGTTTGTACTTATCATAGATTCTCTTCTTATAGCCACCTGCCAATTCCAACTGGCCTTTGTATGGTGTGACTCGGGCCACGCAAACTATGAACTCTTCACTCTTTCTGTTCTTCTTGAACACCTTCGGGTCGAATGAACCACCGACAACGAGCACATTTTTGTGGCGGCGCTCACTGCTAAAGGTGAGGATTCCTCTGAAAAACTTATCGGAAAGAGTCTCTACAGGATGCTTCTGAACGAAGCTGAAACTGGGAACCCGATCTCTCAGTGGCTGAATAAAGTCATCTCCCTGATGATCCGTGTCATAGTTAAAAAACAGCACGAATTCGGAGTTCAATTTCAGCAATTGTTGAGTGGTAATCTCGCCAGGAACAGGCACGCCATAGTGGAACAACTCAACTTGGCCGTTGGATTCATAGATCAAATGATATACGTCGTAGTCAGAAAAAACGTGTGTTTGATAATCGATTAGGAGTCTTTCAATCCCTCCATCCAGGACTTTGTAGGGATTGAGGTCCCCTACAATCAAGGCTTTCTTTCTCATCAGCTATCGCCACGGCTCCTGAAGTTGTAATCGCCTACGTTGACTACTAACTCACCTATCTCTCGCTTGCTGTTTGTCCAACTCAACTTGTAAGGGTGTTCACCGCGCAAATAATCGTATTCCTCCAAACGCAAGGAAAACGCGCGTTTAATCGCCGCGTCATTGAGAAGTTTTACCGGGGACCAATGTGCAGCTTCAGTGAGAAAGCCTCCGTTCCAGGAACAGATACTGTTGGCTCCCACCATATATAGATCAATGCCAACAATCTCATTCCGTTCAATTACTGCGAAGGCAAGCAATCTTCGTTCTGTAAATAGACGCTGGACGACCTCTCTAATAAATGACTGCAGGTTTGCCGGCGTGAAGCAGCTATTCGCTCCCTTTCGGTTTAGCTGGAGTGAAAGGAAGACTTCAGCAAGTTGATCCGCGGCAAAGCTTTCCGGTTGCAACTCCTCGACGATGACATCGTTTCGATCTGCATCGCGCAAGGCACGTCTGAGATTCTTCCTTAGCTTGGGACTCCTGGTTGTCAGATATTGGTCGTAACTGGCGGGAAGAAGAATATAAGGACACACCGTGGTCACCCGAAACTTCTGGCCAAACTCAGCAGGTGAGAAGATGAGACTTGCCGCCCGCACGCAATTGGAGTCATCCCGAAGGTTCTGCAAGCTAACTCTGCGGTATTCTTTCGGCTCAGCGATTACTTTTCGCAGCAGACTGGCTGCTACATCCAGATCCTCCGGGGCGGCGACGATGTCATTGTAGTCACTGAAGCGAATTGGGAATGCAGCAGTCTTTCCGTCGTCTAAAAGCGCCAGGGGCAAGACTGCAAGGAGTTTGCCGTCGCCGCTGCGTGCTAAAACGACGTTAGGGATTGCTGCTGGATCGTGACGGCAAGCGGCCAGGTACCACGCTGCAGAACTAAAGGCTCGGTTGCAACGCGAGCGGTCTAATAATTCATTCCACTCCCCTGCCACTTCCTCGACCTTTGTCAGGTCATCGAGCACTTCAAAGCTCAGGCCTTGAGAATCGACCACAACTGGACTAGGCCTGACATTCACCATGAAAGATATTTTGCAGGGAAAAGTTGTCTGCAGCGCGCACTTTCATCGAGTCTCTTAGCGTTTAAGACCATCAACGCAGGCGATCCATTGCTTACCGTTTAGACGATGTGGGTCGATGTGATGCATGCCGGAACGATTCCAACCCTTGCCGCTGGCCGTCAGGATCGGGCTTTGATCAAGCTCTACTTCTCGATAACTATCCGGCGTTAGGGTCGTGATCTCAAATGCCCTGACTTGTCTGCCATAGTGAGGATAACAGTCCTGGGTAAACCGGGTAACTCGGCCTCCCATAGTCAACACTCTGCCCGCCGGTCTGGCGAGGCGACGATTGCCCTCAACTATTGGGCTAGCCGGATGTTCGCGCCAGGGTCCCACGAGTCTGCGAGAAAGGTACAAACGCAAGGTGTCATGATCATAGGGAGTAGGACAGGCAAACATCCACCACTGGCTGGCAAAATAAAATATCGACGGATCAGAATGCGCTCCCGGCACCAGTTTGGAATGGAGCGACCACCGCGTAGGAAACTTGGTCGCCTTGTATAACTGAATGAACTCTGGCTCGAGGGATTCGGGAATCATGTACCAAGCTCCTCTCCATCCAAACACATAAGGGTACGAAAGATGGAATGGCTCTCTGAGCACGATCTGTTTGTAAGTCCAATCAAGACCGTTCAAGCTGGTTGCGAGACCGATTTCTCCGTTCCCGGTTTCTCCATTCATAACCTCAAAGAACATGTGCCAGGTTTGACCGGCTTTAATCATAAAGGGATCAGCAACGAACTCTGCGGCGACGTCTGTAACATGCGACGCCGTAAGTACGGGATTGTCGACGCCGGGCGCGGGAAGAAGCTGAAAAGGATCAGAACCAGTATAGATCCCAATAGACCATGGGCTGGGCAACGATCCATTGGGGTGC
>DATBRN010000300.1:0-11531 GCA_036560225.1 Pyrinomonadaceae bacterium
CTACTGCGTAAAAAACACAGTGCTTGACGCTTTAAACGACGGCTTCCGAGTCAAAGCACTAACCAATGCCATGCGGGCTGTCGAACTGAAGCCGGGCGATGGCGAACGCGCAATTGCCGAAATGCGGAACGCCGGCGCGGAAATACACGAGCAGGAGGCAAGTGAACAGGGGCAGGAGGCAGGGGCAGTCGGCAGGTAAAACGTGATCTTTGCGGGTGATCCTGCCGGTGATCCTGCCGACTGCGCCTGCCGCCTGCTGACTGGCAGCCCGCTCCTGCCGCCTGCTGACTGACGATGCCGACTGGCGACTGACTACCATGGCGACTCTAAACATCGATCGTTATCACGCCGCAATGGGTGACGCGTCTTACAAAGAGGTGACGCGCCTCCATGATCGCCCGCTCAGCGAAGCGCAGGCTACGTTTTATGTGACGCAACGGAAGTTGCCATTTGCTCCTTGCCTCGGCCACGAGCGTTTGGTTCGTTTACTTATCGACAGTCAAATCGATCGGCCACGTTTACGGTTCCTCGAACAGGATCGCGGCGGCCTGAAACTTTTTGCTAAAGCAATCGAAGACATTCAATTCGTCGGCTCGATTCGGGCGGTTCGTCCGGGAACAATCGTTTTTGCCAATCAACCCTTCGCCGACATAACCGGAGCTTTTGGCCTAACTCAGGCACAGGAGATTAAGTTTGAACACGCTTTCGACTTGCCGATGACAACTGCGAGCACTGCAATGCAGTTTCGCATGGCCGCGGGCGAACAGCGCTGGCTGTCTGATTTTTCGCTACGACGAAACGGAGACATCGAGCGTGCAGTCGACATCGCCGTCTATGCGTTCATCGGCGGTTTCAACGATACCTCTAACATGGAAGCGGCGCATCGCCTGGATCTTCCGGCGGTCGGTACAGAAGCCCACTACTGGCAACAGTCATATCTCGAATACATGACTCAGCCGGAGGTCGAACCGCGCACCGGCAAACCAAAGCACTTCGAACAGGTCGCCTTCGAACGCTGGCTTGACGCGAATCCTAACGGCACAACTCTGCTGCTCGATACGATTGACGTTTACATGGGAGCGGTCCATGCCGCGATGGCGGCTACCTCCTCGGACGCACGCCGTCGCGCCTTCAAAGGATTCCGCGTTGATTCAGGAGATCTGGCCGAGCTGGGTGAGTGGTGCCTTAGATTTTTTGAGGCGAATGGAATCTACGATCTACGGCCAAACCTTACCGGCGATCTGGATGTAGAAAAAGTACGACGCATTGTCGCTGAGTTTCCGCGTGCCGCGGGCTTTGGCATTGGAACCAAACTCTCGAGCGAAGTGCCCGCCGTTGCCGGAGTTATTTTCAAGCAGTGTCTGATCGAAGGTAGGCCGACCCTGAAAGCGTCAAACTCGGAGGAGAAGACGACGTTGCCGGGTCTTCTGCAACTCTTCCGCGGCATAGATGCTAAGGGCAATTACGTCGGTGATGTGACTGGACTTAATGATGAGCAGATTGAAATCCCTGGCGCCGCGCGGGTTGAACGGCTGCTGATTCCGTTCTGGGAGAACGGTCAACACGAAAGAATCCCTTCAATCGTAAAATTAAAATCGCTCGTTGCCGACCAGCGGCCGCGTTTTCCCGACATTGACCGGTACCCGTGTTCGCTAAGCGACAAACTCCGCCGCCAACGGGACGATCTCACAGCTCAGATGCGCGCAGACAATTCCGGCTGGCAGGAAGTTGTGAAGATGCCGGAAGAAGTTTCCGACAGAGTCCCGCAACCAAAGTAGTTCGCCCCAGCGCGCAGCCATCTTAGTCATCACCAGCTTTGCACTGAGACTCGTGCGGCAACGAAATCCAACTTAGCCTGCGAAGCGGGCGGCAGCATAGAGCCTGGGGTGGAGCGTAGCGGAACCCCAGGATCGATCGTAGATTGAAAAGAGCATAGCCCGCGGGAGCGGGCGATAGCCTTATAACGCGTCAAAGGCTGTCGCCCACTTCGCGGGCTGGCATTATCTTCGGACCATTAACCTGGGGTTCCGCTACGCTCCACCCCAGGCTTTACGCTCTCGCCTGCTCCGCAGGCTGGGAGTTAGTGTTTCGAGATTGGACTTTACTCCAGAGTGCTGTTCAGAGAACCAGGAACTCAGTAAACTTGTCATAACGTCGCTCGACACCTTTCTCAGTTTGGAGTGCAAGCCATGAAACAAACGCAGCTGATCCACCTTCTTATAGTGTTGGCTTTTACGGCAACTATTATTTGCGCACAGCAAGCTGCCTCGCAGTTGCCTTCGGAGCCTCTGAAGTTTGGCGTGTTTGTCGTTCGGTTTGACCCAGGCGGCACGTTTTCACTTCAGGGCGAACGCTGGCCCTCGTTGAGTGGCAGCTGGAAAAGCAAAGGTGATGAGGTCGAGTTGATGATGACAGGCGGACCGGGAGGTTGTGATGGTCCAGGCCGATACCAGTTCCGCGTCGCTGATGGCCGAGTCACCTTCAACCTGGTGTCAGACGAATGTGTGCCACGCCGGATGATTGTCGGCGGCAGCACCTGGTCGCCTGCTAGCGAGATCAAAACTATATCTGCTCGAAACATAATAAGGACTGAGGGCGCGCACGCCGTCCCTCGTGGTACCGGCAGCTCGAAGGGAAGCTGGCCGTCTTTCAGGGGACCTCAAGCATCCGGAATTGCTGAAGGTCAGAATCTTCCCGACCGCTGGAACGCTAAGACTGGCGAAAGCATTCTCTGGAGGACTCCGATTCCAGGACTAGCGCACTCGAGCCCTGTCGTTTGGGGAAATAAGGTTTTTGTAACTACCGCTATCAGCGGCGATCCCAAGGCAACATTTCGTCCTGGACTCTACGGCGACGGCGATGCCTCGAAAGACCGATCGCAGCATCGTTGGGTGGTTTATGCGATCGATAAGCGCAACGGCAAGATACTTTGGGAAAGGGTCGCCCATCAGGGCGAGCCAATCGACAAACGCCACATCAAATCAACTTACGCGAACTCCACGCCTGCTACTGATGGCCGCATCGTGGTGGCGTGGTTTGGATCGCAGGGGGTTCATGCATACGACGTGAATGGCCGCTTTCTCTGGAAGGTGGACCTCGGTAGGCTCGACCTTGGCGCCTACGACATCCCGACGTACGAATGGGGTCCTGCCAGCTCTCCCATCATCTGGAACAATCTGGTAATTCTTCAATGTGACACGCAGACTGATTCGTTCATCCTGGCGCTGGATGCGACGACCGGCAAGACAGTTTGGAAAACCGATCGTGATGAGCTTCCTTCGTGGGGCACACCGACGGTCGCTACCACACCTACTGGTCCCGAACTGGTGGCGAACGCTTCAAACTTCATCCGCGGATACGACCCGCGCACAGGCAGGGAGCTATGGCGACTCGGACGCAGTTCAAAGATCACTGCGCCCACGCCAATTTTCGCGGACGGCCTGTTTGTAGTTGTAAGCGGTCGCGGTCCGGAGCGTCCAATCTTTGTCGTGCGGCCCGACGCCCGCGGAGATTTGACTCTGCCCGATGGGAAGACAAATAGTGATTCAATTGTCTGGAGTCGAACGGGTCGCGGGTCCTACATGCCCACGCCCTTGATCTACAAGGGAATTCTTTACGTGCTCTCCAATAACGGACTATTTGACGCTTACAACTTGAAGACCGGTGACGAGGTTTATAGACAGCGACTCCCGAACGTCGGAAGCGGTTTCAGCGCTTCACCTGTGGCGAGCGACGATAAGATCTACCTTACCAACGAAGACGGCGAGATTCTCGTGATCGCGGCGGGCGATAAGTTTAATCACATTGCGACGAATTCGATGGGTGAGCTGTTGATGGCAACGCCCGCCCTATCGGATGGGATTATGTATGTGCGATCGTCTGAAAGTCTCTTCGCGATTGGACGCAAGCGGTAGGCGAAGTGTTACCAGCTCAGTGGTAAGGGTCAAATCGGATACTGCGATAACCAGGTCGTATGAGCCGAGTGGAACCATCCGAAAACTTCACAATCTGGGTGCCATCCGGTGCGCGATAAAACCTGGGCGCATTTTTCGACAAACGAACAGCGACAAGGCGCGACTCAGCAAACCGAGTGGACCCATCCGGAAACTCTACCATCTGCACACCATTGGGCGTGCGATAGAATCTCGGGTCTGCACTTGACGAAGGGAGCGCGCGAACGCGCGAATCAGGCGAAGGCGCTGGAGCGTGGTCCTGGAAGTCTGGATTTGGAAGACGGATGCTGGGCGCTCCGGGACGGGTCGCGTTTTTCTTGCGCGAGGTTGTGGATTCCGATCCGCGACCAGAAATAGCAGCCTGGGGTTTTGCGTCGGCTACGCTGCTCTTTTCTGCCTGGGACTTCAAAGCTTCAACTACATTTCCTTTTTCTCCCGACGGCTGATCGGCGTTCGCATCGGCAGCGCTTCTTGTCTTCGCTGGTGCTAGTTCAACAGCGTCAGTTGTGCGAGGCCGCTCGGGCTTGCGTGGAGCTACGGTCTGACGGAGTGCAGAGGAAGTATTTGCCGGAATCCCTGCGTCAACGTCGTCTGACGAAGGAAACAATCGGTACGAGCCATAAAGAAGACCTGCTACCAGTGAAACCACGATGGCCAGCACTGCCGTCAGGCCTGCTGGACCAAAACGTTTCCCTGATGCCACCAATGCAAGGTTTACAACAGGAGACTCGGGAGCACGCAATAAGTGTAGGTCGCTAATGTGAATCGTGCTCGAGGTGTCCGAGACCCGACGTTCGATTCCATCCCTGGGTGCTACATCGACTCGTCGACTCTTCATCCTGCCCATGTGTCGGAGGGCTTCGCGAAATTCGTTCGCACTGGCATAACGCTCTTCCGGCTTCTGCGCCATCGCTTTAGCAAGGATAGCTGCGGTCTCTGGGCCGACCGCTTCGTGAACCTTATTTGCGGGTAGAAGCGGATCAGAGCCGGAGTTTACGACCGCCGCCGCTCGAACCATGGCATCAGGCGGCTTAATTCCCGTCAGCAAGTGGTAGAGCGTTGCGCCGAGCGCATAGATGTCGCTACGCGCATCAGTGTGCTGGTCCTGAATCTGTTCAAGAGGCGCGTAATGCCGCGTGTAGCCAAAGAAAGCCTGGGACGCCGTCACGGACGGGTCTGAGGGTTGTGCACATGCCAGGCCAAAGTCCAGCAGTGCAATCTGGCCCGTTGCAGTGAGTTTCAGATTGTGCGGCTTGATGTCGCGATGGATTACCTGACGATCACGGGAGTGGAGGTAGACTAGAGCATCGAGCAGTTGATCGGCCCAGATGATTACCTGATCAGGCGGAAATGGTCCAGGCTGCTGTGAGATGATTCTGGCAAGATCAACCCCGCTGATGAACTCCATCACCAGGAAAGCCCGATTCCCTTCTACAAAATGGTCACTGACACGAGGCAGCGCGGAGTGCTGCATGCTGGCTAACAATCGAGCCTCACGCTCAAACTGTCTGCGCATTGATGCCTCAGACGAGAGAGTCTCCTTGAGGGCCACAGTGATTCCGAGCCGCTGGTCCAGAGCTTCGTATACCGCGCCCATACCACCTCGGCCCAATTGCCGGACAATGCGGTAACGTTCCTGTAAAACCGCGTCTGCTGCCAGCGGGGCATTAGGCGCGTCGGGATTGAAATCGTGAGACGATGTCAACTGGTTAGCTCCATTTCGAGTCAGGCAGGCATTTGTTCCTGTCTCTCCGAGGTATGCACTGGGGAGATTTTTAAGAGGATCGACTTACCGGGGGCTGATAAGACGACTGGGGAAGACTGAACCTTATGAACTTTCCTGAGGCAGGCGGCTCAATGATGAACCGTCAGTTTTGACTCTGAGTCGGTCGGCTTGATGACCCAACTCAGCACTTTGAGAGTATAGACATTTAGGTGGGAACATACAAGAAGAATAGCCATAACGTGAGAGCGTTGTTGACGCAACAGTGACATTTTATGGAAGTCAGGATCAGCGTTAATCCTGCTTACCCATACAACTATACTCAGTCGCCTGCTACGCCGGCGCTTACATGCTCAGGCTCGTCGTCGGAGAGTCCGCGCTTGTCGGTCGCTACGTCAAGCGCAGGCTCGTGAGACGCTCGACGGGCCGCCCGCGATCGAAGAGCCGAGGTTGCCCTGATGCGAAAACCTGCGGCTGCACTCGCGAACCTTCGCCAGCGAGCAGTGTGGCGGAAATCGTCGAGCAGCGAGTAGGCAACAGGAGTGGCGATCAAAGTCAGCGTTAGCGAAAGCAATTGTCCTCCTATCACCACCACTGCGATTGACCGCCTTTCCTCGGCGCCCGGACCGGTGCCCAGGGCCAGTGGTAACATGCCGGCGACGAGCGCCAGCGTGGTCATCAGGATTGGACGCAACCGGTCCCGGTTTCCCTGCATGATTGCTTCATAACGTTCCATGCCGTGCGCGCGCAGGCTGTTCATGTGATCAATCTGGAGGATCGAGTTCTTCTTTACAACCCCAAACAAGACTAGTATGCCGAGCGCCGAATAAAGATTAAGAGTGTCTCCGGTAGCCCAAAGCGACAACAAGGCGAAAGGAATCGAAATCGGTAAGCTGAGGAGGATGGTCACTGGATGTATGGTGCTCTCGAATTGTGAAGCAAGAATCATGTACATGAAAATGATCGAGAGAATAAACGCCCAGATAAATTCCGTAAACGTTCTTTCCAGCTCTCGTGCGCGTCCCGAAACTGTGGTCGTATAAGCCGCGGGAAGATTCATTTGGGCCGCTGCGCCACGCAGCGCCTCGATACGATCCGCCAGCGCGAAGCCAGGAGCAACGGAAGCACGCAGTGATACGAGCCGTTCGCGGTTTAGCCGATCGATTCGTGAGGGACTGGTATCGCGGTTGATTTTCACCAGGTTATCGAGCCGCACTAGCCCACCGCGAGATGAAGGAACGTAAAGACGCTGTATAGTGGCAACATCGCTTCGATCCTTTTCGTTGAGGCGAAGTTGTACGTCATAGTCTTCGTTGATGGATTCATCGCGGTAACGGGAAGCACGGTCTTCTCCCCCAACCATCAATCTGAGCGCGGTGGCGATATCTGTGCTGTCAACGCCAAGGTCGGCTGCGCGCGCCCGATCGATCTCCACGCGCAATTCGGGCTTGTTTAGTTTGAGCGTGGTGTCAGCGTCAACGATTCCGCCCAGCGTCTGTGAACGTTTCATTAACTCGTCGGCGTAGCCAGCGAGCGCGACGATATCAGGACCACGTAAATTGAAATCAATATCGAAGCGACCGCCGGTGCCAAAATTAAAGGAAGGAGCGTTACGCACGCCGACGCGCATGGGTGAATACTTTTGCAGTCGCCGGCGCACCTCGAGCATCACATCCTGCTGCGAGTAGTTTCCCTTGAAGGCGTTGAGTGGGTGCCCGTTGCGTGTTTCAGTCCAGAGACGGCCGAGTGAGAACATGCGTTCCTCATGTGGCGCGATACGAACATAAGCGCTGCCCTGATTTACCCCGCCGATGAATCCTCCGCCCGCATTGGACAGGACGAGACGCACGCCGGGAGTCGACAGTATGTCTTTTTCAACGGCCTGTATCACCTGATTCATCACTTCCAGGTTCGTGCCCTCTGGACCATTTATGCTGACCTCGAATTCTGCCTCATCGACATTTGTGGGGATGAACTCCTGCTTCACTGCGCGATAAAGTGGGATACTGGAAATGACTACAAGGATGGCAACCAAAGAAATTGCGAGGCGATGCCGCATCGCAAACGTCAGCATCACCTTGTAGATCTTGTCTATCCATTTATAAAACCCTCTTCTCGAACCTGGTGATTGGTGCCCGCCTTGCGCGTCGTTCACGCGAATCAAACGCGAGCTCATCATCGGAGTAAGCGTAAACGACACAAGCAGACTAACCAGGATGGCAACGGCTGCGGTGATGCCAAACTGATAGAGGAAGCGTCCGGAGATGGACGACATGAAGGAAACGGGAAGGAAAATAACGACCAGCGAAAGCGTAGTTGCCAGCACCGCCAGACCGATATCTCTGGTTGCCTCTCTGGCGGCCTCGCGAGGCTCAATTCGCTTCTCCTCGATGAAGCGAAAAATATTTTCCAGTACGACGATGGCATCGTCGATAACCACTCCCACCATTAATACCAGCGCCAACATGGTGACACTGTTGAGCGTGAAGTTGAGTGCCCGCATCATGCCAAAGGTCGAGATCAACGAACATGGAATCGCGACGGCCGCAATCAGCGTCGACCGCCATGAGCGCATGAAGAGAAGGACTACCAAACTCGCCAGAATGCTTCCCAGCACCAGGTGTTTTTGGATTTCATGCAGGGCCGCTTCGATATATCGCGACTGGTCCCGAATGACTTCCATCTTCACATCGTTCGGCAGTTGGCCGGCGAGACGCGGCAACTCTTTCTTTATCCCGTTGATAACTTCGATGGTGTTAGCGCCCGATTGCCTACGAATCTCAAGAGTTACCGTCGGCACGCCGTTAAGCCGCGCCAGCGACCGCTGCTCCTTGGTTCCATCTTCGACGTGGCCAACGTCCCGCAACCGGATCGGCGATCCATTCACGTTGGCAATCACCAGATCCTCGAACCCGCGCGGATCCGTGTAGCGGCCCAATGTTCGTAGAACGAGTTCTTCGCGCCCGGTATTAACATTGCCGCCGGGGACATCCGCATTCTGCCGGGTTAACGCGGAGCGAACAGCGGTGACGGGAATCTGATATGCCGCAAGACGTTCGGCATCAATCCATACGTTAATCGCGCGTTCGAGTCCTCCCACCACGCGCACCTCACCGACCCCGCTGACGCGTTCGAGTTGCACGCGAACGGTTTTGTCGCCGAGTTCGGTCAATTCACGAATAGAGCGATCCGCAGATAGAGCGATCGTCACCACCGGTGTGCTGTCGTTGTCAAACTTCTGCACAACTGGCGGTGTGGCATCATCCGGCAATTCTCGACCCAGGCTGTTCACACGATCGCGCACGTCCTGAGCGGCGGATTCGAGATTGCGATCGAGTTTGAACGTTGCGATTACGAATGACGAGCCCTGCGCCGAGATCGAACGCAGCTCATCAATCCCATCAACCGTGTTAACAACCTCTTCGATTGGTTGGGTAACGAGCGACTCAACTTCTTGTGGCGATGCGCCCGGCAGGTTGGTCCGGACACTAACCGTGGGAAGGTCGACGGAAGGAAAGCGATCAACTCCAAGTCGAAAATAACTGGCCGCGCCGACCACAACTAACGACAACACGATCATTGTCGCGAAGACGGGACGGCGAATACAGATTTCGGCTAGTTTCTGCACGAATCAACTACTCTGTGCTGGAAGACTGATAGCGCACATTCGAAATTACTACTTGTGGTATTGGGTACGGCCACAGTTCATAGCCAGCTAACTTGGCACCGACTGGCATAATGCTCGTTTTACTGAGCCTTTCTTGCTGATAGTGTTGGATTAGGCAATCATAAATGATTGTTTTAGTGAATGGGTTCGAAACCTTCAACACCATTCCCTTTTCAATCTGTAAAAAGTCAACCAACATAGTGCGCTCTGGATGGACAATCTCTTTAACAAAGCGCGGATTCAGTAATTCTCCGTTCTTCTCCTCAAACTCTACAGCAAAATGCTCACCACTCAGAATGTTGATAAATCCGTCAGCGACAAACGGGCCTTTAGGAAAGTTGAACTCGGCATACTCTTTATTGTTCAGTTTGAGCTTCACGGTGGAGGATTCGCGGCATGCCACTGTCTTGCAGATCGCTTCTCTTTCCTGATCGGCTGAACTTTGTCCGTTGGCGATCACAGTCGCCAAAGTAAGAAGAACGCAGCAAGAAACCAGCAATCTCATTAGCGTTTTCCTCAAACCATTATTCGACAACTTCGACGGGCATGCCCGATTGTAGGTTGCCGGGGTCTACGATCACCTGATCGCCAACATTTACGCCGGCGATGATCTCGGTCCACTCTGCGCTCTTTCTTCCGGTAGTGATTGGCTTCTCGAGGGCCTTACCGTTTTGTACGACGATCACTTTCTCTATACCGGCAAAAGTCACGATCGCATTGTTTGGCACGGTGACCGCCATCTTCGCGTCGTTAGTAACAATCTCAGCCTTCGCAAATGAACCGGGTCGCAAGCTGCCGTCATTCTGCACGTCGGCTTCAACCATCAACATCCGATTCTGTTGAGTAATCACCGGGCTCAGTCGCTTTACCTGGCCCAGGTAGACCTTGCCGTCGCCCTCGACACTGACACGCACGTTCTGCCCAAAGCGAACGGCGCGGGCGTCGCGCTCGGGTACCTCCGCACGCAAACGAAGTGGGTTCATTCGTACGATGTCCACGACCGGCGCACCTGCGGCCAGATATTCTCCAACACTTGCCCGCTTCTGCTGCACGATGCCATCCAATGGCGCATGGACTGCCGTGTCGGCAAGTTGCTGTCGTGCGAGCGCAAGCTCGGAGCGGCGCTGCGCCAGCAGAGCTTGACGGTTTCTGATTTCTTCGAGCGCATCCTGATAGCGGCTTTGTGCCACCTTGAAAGAAGCGTCTGCAGCGTCGTAATCAGCTCTCGCAACCACACCTTGCTCCACAAGGCGTACCGCGCGTTCACGATTAAGTCGCGCTTCGTCGAGTTGCGCTTTTGCCTGACTGACAGTGCCGGTTTGCTCCGGGCTGACTTTGTCGTCCGTACCATCAGGCGACAGACCGAGGCGCGCGCGTGCCTGGCTCAAAGCCGCCTCCGATTGTTGGACGCGCAGCTTGTAATCGTTCGATTCAATTTGTGCAATAACCTGTCCGCGTCGGACCACGCTTCCGAGATCAACTGAAATGGAACTCAATCGTCCGGCTACCTTCACACCGGCGGTCGACTGATCGAAAGCCGCGAGAGTTCCGTTTGCTGTCACAGTCTCGCCAAACGGCGTTTCTTCGACGCGCGCGATCTTAACTTGCCGGGCAGATTTACTAACTGGCTGGTTCTGGCGCGTTGAGCCCTGATAGTCGCTCTTGCAGCCGGCGGGAAGAAATGCCAACCCACAAACCAATGATCCGACAAGAAGTCGAATCGATTTTGATGGACAGAGGTATGGGGATGCGGTTTCGAGCATGCTTTAGATTCAACAATCTTAACCCAAGCAACAACATCCGGGGTAGTTATCGCCGCAGCTGGTACTGATGCATTGAAACTGCATCAGTACCCCGCAGCTCCGTAGGAGCCGAATGTTTATAGAACAAATCAGCTAAAGCTCAACTTCCTCGCTCCGTAGGAGCGAAACTAACGGAGCGTCCTCAATGTAGCGAGTCTGAAACTGAGCTCCTGCTATTTGGTCGAGCGACAAGTTTATACAGAACAGGGAGCGGTAGCGACCTGATGCTGGCACTCAACTACAGAACAGGAAGCGGTAGCGACCTGATGCACCACACAACTACAGAACAGGAAGCGGTAGCGACCTGATGCACCACACAACTACAGAACAGGAAGCGGTAGCGACCTGATGCACCACACAACTACAGAACAGGAAGCGGTAGCGAC
>DATBRN010000301.1:0-12382 GCA_036560225.1 Pyrinomonadaceae bacterium
GGTGAGATGAAGGTTGGCGTCCCGGTTCCAGCTAGCTTTTGCGTCGGGCACCGCGTCTTTCAAACGAGCGATATGTCGCAAAATAAGCGCGCGGGCGGTCTCCGGTAGTTCAATAGCACAGAAGACTCGCCACGTCTGGCCTTCAGCTTCTCTCATCTCCTTGCTATTTAGACGGCGTCATTAACAGTGACGACTTCGTTGCCTTCGCAATCGCGGCTTCGCTAAAAGGAAACTCACGCGGCGTCACCGCACGCCAGTCTGCGAGTTGATCGTTCCAGTGAGGTCCTGCAGGAATACCCGATTCGCCGAGAGGAATACCTTGTTGCGTGTTGTCCCAATTGCTCGTATCGGCAATCAGTCGCATAGAAACAGGTGCGCCCACGTTTACTGTAGCTGCAAGGCCGCCGGTTCCATTTTGCGGGAACGGAGGTATTGCAAACTGCAATCCAACCAGAGGGGCACCGGCAAGTGGATGATTGAATCGTACCTTGACCATCTCGCCCCACGTCCATCTTGATTCGTCTGCACCGATGTTTTTGGTCAGGGCTGCGCGCGCATCCTGGTAACACGCACGAAGCAACTCGGCGTAACTGTTGTATTCCTTAGGCAGCCAATCCTTTGGTTGTTCACTGATCAAACGGTCAATCGTGGTATCGAAATTGGACCACTGGTAAGTCTTGACCAGGTCATCACCAAGCGCCGCAGTCAAAATTCGTGAGCGAAACGCACTGCGCATTTGGGCAAGAAGAGGCGCAACCTTAGAGTCGGCATTGACCAGTCCGTCCCAGCTGTCGAAACTGTCCAACACTTCACGTAACTTCGCGTCGTCGGGTGTTAGAAGCGGTCGCAGTATCTTTGAAATTTCGCGGGCAAACATGACATAACCAATCGAATAGACATCGCCCTGTACCCGACGGAAGTCTTCTGTGCTTAGCTTTGGTTTCTGATTCAGCAAGTCAAGAATTCGTCGCGCACGATAAGGCTGGGCCCATGAATGTGTCAGGAAATAGGGATAATCGCTGCCGACAATTCGCTGGTTAGCGGTAACGATGATTCCAGATGGCGGGTCAAAGAGCTTCGGCAATTTATCAATCGGAATGAAATCAATCCACTCGCCTTCATCCGTTGAGCCGTCGTAGGGAACGCTGCCGTCGCCACTTTTTCTGATCGGCACCACGCCTGCGGCATGATAGCCAATGTGACCGTCGACATCGGCGTAGACGATGTTCTGGGTGGGCGCCGTGAAGGAAGTCAGAGCGGCATTAAACTCTTTCCAGTCGTGCGCGCGGTTGATCTGGTAGACGGAATCGGGAGAGTTGAGTTTGGGATCGAGCGCCGTCCAACGAAGCGCATAGCGCTTACCCGCTTTTTCAAAAATGATCGGACCGTGCCTGGTTATCGTTACGTCCAGGGGCACAGAATCGGTAGCCGAATCCGTGAAACCTTTCCGCACTTTGATCTCTTCATGACGGATCTCCGCATCACGCCAGCCCGCCGGTGTCAAATAGCGCTTCGCGTTAGCTGGATCAAATTTCTCCTCGTACAGATCCTGAACGTCGGGTCCGACATTGGTCATGCCCCACGCGATGCGATCGTTGTGACCAAGGATCACGCCGGGGCCCCCCGGAGCCGATACGCCGGCCACGCGCAGCCCGGGAGCGCTCAGATGGACCATGTACCAGATCGATGGCGCCGCCGGCGGCAGGTGAGGGTCGTTGGCAAGCAGCGGCTTACCGGTCACCGTATGTTTGCCGCTGACGACCCAGTTGTTGCTTGCTGCCAACCCCTCGGCATAGAGACCCACGCGCGCCAGCGCCTGATTTGCGACTTCCTCGTTTCTTGCGAGCTCCAGCAGTGTTTCCCCAGAGAAGAACTCGTTCGACTGAGTAGAGCGAGCCGTAGTCGTCTTCTGATTCGTGTCTTTCAAATCTTTGCCAACGACTAAAACATCGTTTGGCGAAGTTTCAGGCATGAGTCCCGCTCGTTTTTCCACGGGAAGACTGGCGAGAGCGGCGCGCATTATGTCGAGACGCCAGGTTGACGAAAGCCCTTCTGCGAATACTTTACTGATAAGAAGGGAATCCGCGGGCGTCCAGGGTTTGGGCCGGTATTGAAGTATCTGGAACTCGGGCGGCAGCGTTTTGGCATCGAGCGATGCGATTAAGGCGTTGACCCCTTTCGCGTAAGCTTCAAGTAGGGCACGCGAGTCGGGCGTCATCTGAGCCAGTTCGGCGTCTACTACGTGGGCAAAACCCAACGTGCGATGTTGCTTGTCTTGCTCGAGGGCGATGTTGTTTGGCCCAGCGCTGAGAACTTCGGCGAGTTCTCCACGCTCGGTGCGCCGCAAAAGGTCCATCTGCCAGAGCCGGTCGCTTGCCGTTACATACCCTTGGGCGAAATACAAGTCTTCGTTGTTCTTCGCTTGAATGAAAGGAATGCCGCGTTCATCACGTCTCACCGTAACCTGGTCGCGCAGACCTGCCACCGCTATCGTCGTCGTAGTTCCCTGATCGCCCTTGTCCTGCTCGGCGGATGCCCTAAAGAAAGGTTGGGAGAACAAAGAGAGAAAGGCAAGAATGATCAGAACTGGTGTCGGCTTGTTCTTCATGCAGAGGACCTCATTGATGTGAAATGCCGAGATAGTAGCACAGTGAAGCTGACAAGCGGATTTGTGTTCTTCGGTTAATGGAGAACAGGTTATCAGGGCAAACGGTACTCGTTCGGTTTGGCTATTAGTAGCTGGAGGCTTTGCCTCAAAAGTCCGAAATCCCACCCCACGGCAGTGGGTGGATTCTTCAGATCCTTTCTACAAAGAAGTCACCTAAAGAAGGCTCCGAATCCCACCAATGGAAGTTGGTGGATTGTTCAGATACTTTCTACAGCTCATGCGTACACTACAGGAACGTGAGCAGAATGCTGTCTGAAATGCTCAACTGAATGCGTTAGACAGGATCTGAACCATCCACTAACTTCCGTTGGTGGGATTTAAGTTCTTTCCCGATCTCTTTGTAGAAAGGATCTGAAGAATCCACTCACTGCCGTGGGGTGGAATTTCGGACTTTTGAGGCAAAGCTGTAGCTGGAGGTGCCTCAACTCACTAATAGACTGAACGGTACCGACAAGTTAAATAGTTTGCGTTACAGACGGTCGCGCACTACAATCACGCCCGGACGAAACGGCAAAGCGATGTTTTCTCGAAATCATTTACATCTCTGTTCCGCTGTCGCAGTGCTCTTCTTGCTGGCCGTGGCCCAGTCTGCACCGGCGCAACAGCGGCCATTGATTACTGAAGACGTAGATATTATTCCTCCGGGATCAATGCGGATTGAAACGGGGTTGGATTTCCTGCAGGGCGCACGGTTCCCAGCTTCGGGCCTCACCGGCGACCTCACGCGGGTCGGTGTGATCGGCGTCACTATCGGCTTTGCTCCGAACGTCGAATTTCAAATCGAAGGTGTAGCTCAGAACTTTTTAAGCATTAATTCCCGCGGCGCGTCAGCCATTCCGCTGTCAGTGGCCCCGAACGCCAATTCCACAAATGACACCGGCGATTTTATCCTTTGGACCAAATTCAAACTGCGAGCTGAAACCAGGCGCGGACCGTCGCTGGGTTTTCGTGTCGGTGTGGGATTACCCAACTCGAATCAGGCCCGTGGAATCGGCTTGAATCAGACCAATGCTTACGGATCATTATTAGTTGGCAAGAAGTTTGGTCACAATGGCCGGTTCAACACCTTCGGCAATATTGGTATTGCCATCCTGACCGCGCCGACGCAGTTGTTTTCTCAAAACGACGTGATCACCTACGGTGCGGCCGGAATCTTCCGCTTGAATAACCAGTTTAGCCTCGCCGGTGAAGTTAATGGCCGTGCCAATACCCGGCCCGGCGATGGCCCACTGGGCACAGAATCGCAGTCGGAAGCTCGCCTCGGAATGCAAATACGAGCCTCCGGATTGCGCTTTGACTTCGCAGGCATTAAGGGGCTCACCCGGTTCACCCACGATAGCGGCATCACCGTTGGCGTTACCTACGACACGCCCTCCATTTTTGCCCCTGCCAAATAAAACAGTGATGAGTGATGAGTGATGAGTGAGGGAACCTGCTCGTTACTATCACTCCGATGGAAAACTGTGCTTTGATCGGGCTTCGATGGGTCCGGTGACGATTCGAAGCTTTTGTCTTTTGCTCATCACTCATGAATCATCACTTATTACTTTCTTATGTTTGATTGGTTAAGGCCTATAGGGCATTGGCTCGAGCGCTATGTGATAAGTCTGCCTATTTACTACGCCGCACCGGCGATGGTCGTAGTTGGCGCGCTTGATTCGTCACTGCTGTCGCTGCCGGAGATCAACGATTATCTGGTAGTGGGCAGGTGTATCAAGCAACCGAGCGCCGTATTCTATTTTCCACTGTTTGCTGCGATTGGGTCAGTAATAGGCTGCTTGCTTCTTTACACAATCATGCGGCGTGGTGGCCAGGCCCTGCTGCGCCGGCGCTTCAAGCGAGAGAACATCGAGCGAGTCGAGCGTGCCTACGCGCGTTACGGCTTTCTGGCGATTGCAATTCCCGCACTCTTGCCTCCACCGATGCCTTTCAAGATTTTTGTGGCCACCGCGGGCACTCTGGAGTATCCACGTTGGAAGTTTTTGATGACGGTAATGCTCGCGCGGTCGTTCCGTTATTACGTGGAAGGCATTCTGGCAGTGTTTTACGGCCGGCGTGTGCTGACGTTTCTTAGAGATGATGGCTTGGTGGTGCTGAGTATCGTTGCGGCCGTGGCAGTGTTGGCATTCCTCGTCTACGCGATTATTAACCGGCGCAAACCGCGTCCAAAAGTTCTGAACGCGAAAGAACGAGTTGACCAAGAAGGACTGGGAGAAGCGCCACCACCTGCGGAGACCTCCGAGTAACGGCTCGTCACTATTACTCATTCCGGCGTTACGCATCGCAGACAGGAACCAGTTTTTGAAGGAAGGCATTCTTACTTGAAAGTGTTTCCCAAGATCACAAAAGGCCTGTCGCGTCTGTCAGATTATTTTGTTGCTCTGGGGCCTGTTGGTCTGTTTGCAGTTGCGCTGCTCGATTCCGCATTTGTGCCGCTGCCGAGCAGTGCGGATGCAATAATGATCCTGCTCACCCTGGCGCATCCCCGCTTAATGATTTTCTACGCCTTGCTTGCTACGGCAGGCTCCGCGGTTGGTTGCGTGATTCTGTATTACGTTTCACGCCGCGCAGGCAGCCGAGCGCTGCGAAGGTTTTCACCGGCAAAGCAACAGCGAGTAAAAGAGCTGATCGACCGCTACGACGTGCTGTCGGTACTTGTAGCTTCAGTCATGCCCCCGCCGTTCCCCTTCAAGTTGTTTGTCGTAAGTGCCGGTGTATTTCGCTTCGGCGTGTTGCGTTTTACGCTCGCGATCATCGCTGGCCGAATGTTTCGATTCTCGCTTGAGGGCTATTTCGCGATTCAATACGGAGCGCAAGCTAAAGAGATTCTGGCGAAGTATTATCCGTGGATTGGTCTTGGTCTGGCTGTCTTGATTATTGTGGTTTTCGTGGTGCGCAATCTGCTGAAGAGAAAGTCCAGCAGCGCCGGGAAAGAAGGCCTAGAACCCGACGAGGGGCAGGAAAAGCGGATCGGCACTTGATTCCGGCTCTTTGTCTAACTGCTTGAATTCTGGCGATTCGAACGTCCGCGCCGCAGCCAGATTCCGGACGCCATGCTCTTCGAGGCGGGCAAGCATTCTAAGAAAGACTTCCGCGGTTGCCAGTGCGTCGCTGCCGGCGCGGTGGCGATCGAAAATGGGAATTGAGAAGTGGTCAGCGACAGTTTCGAGGCGGTAGTTTGCAAGCCCTGGAACAGTGCGTCGTGAAAGGGTGACTGTGCAAAGATGCGGATTCATCATCCGATGCCCGGGATAAACGCGCGAGATCTCGTGATTGAGGAAATTCGTATCGAACGGTGCGTTGTGAGCTATCAGCACGGCATCATCAACAAACTCCAACCACTTGGGAGCAACTTCGGCGAAGAGGGGAGCCTCCTTGACCATCTCATTGGTGATGCCGGTTAGTGCGATGACGAAGCGCGGTATCGAAATCTCGGGATTCACGAGCGTGATGAAGTTGTCTACTATTTGCCCGCCGCGAATACGATAAGCGCCGAGTTCAATAATCCGGTTAGGCGGCATCTTAGCGCCGGTCGCTTCAATGTCGACCACGACAAAATCCAGATCCTCCAGCAATCGGGTTTCGCAGTCGTAAGCTTGAAGTTCGATGGTCGTGCCGTCGATGATCTTGAACCGGCGGTCATCCTTTACGAGATCGCCAACCAGCAAGCCCGCCAACTCTTCGTCGATGTGAGATACTTTGAAAACGACGTCGACAATCTCGGAAGCGTTAGCCCGGCCTCCGGACAAGCGCAACAGATCAATGGTCTCCTGGATGAGGGTTGAATCAGAAACTAGATTGGCAAAGCGTGGCATCGCGCCGCAATTGTAACACGACTACCTCGCTAACATGAGAAATAAGAACTTGCGATCGGAAGAAGTCATTCAGAGGTTCAGAGATACTGGTGCACTGCTGGAAGGACACTTTTTGTTGAGCAGTGGTTTGCACAGCGCGATCTATTTACAGTGCGCGCTGGTACTGCAACATCCGCGCGAAGCAGAAAACTTTGCTCTGAGCATTGCAGAACACTTTCCCGCTGACAACATTCAGACTGTCGCATCTCCCGCAATCGGAGGATTAATAATTGGCTACGAGGTAGCACGAGCACTTGGCGCTCGCTTCATTTGGACCGAACGCGAGAATGGAAAGATGGTTTTGCGGCGAGGCTTCTCAGTTTCACCGGGCGAAAGAGTGCTGGTGGTTGAAGACGTGGTTACTACGGGGGGCTCCACTCGTGAAACGGTCGCCGCTTTGGAAGCCAACGGAGCGAAGGTTGTGGCGGCAGCTTCGATCATCGATCGCTCATCAGGCAAAGCCGAAGTTGGTGCTCCCAGAATCGCACTGGCCACGCTGGATGTTCCTTCGGTTGAATCAGCGAATTGTGAACCGTGCAAACGCGGCGAGCCGGCAGTCAAGCCGGGAAGCAGAGAGTGAGAGACAGGAGCAGTCGGCAGGAGCAGTCGGCAGGTGCAAACTGCGGTAGGCAGAGAGCAGAAGGCAGAAGGCAGAAGGCAGAAGGCAGTAGGCAGAAAGCGGAAGGCAGTAGGCAGAAAGCGGAACAAGACCAAAGACCAAAGAACAAAGAACAAAGACCTAAGAACAAAGACCAAGACAAATGACCACTAGTCACTAACCACTGACTCGCAGGGGAATGAATTTCAAGCTCACCATTCAATTCGATGGGACAGACTTTCACGGTTGGCAGATGCAGGGCGAGTTGCGGACCGTGCAGGGCGAACTGACCAAGGCTTTATCGTTAATCGAAGGCCGCGATGTTGTAGTACACGGATCAGGTAGGACCGACGCCGGCGTCCATGCCGAAGGGCAGGTGGCGAGCGTCGATCTGCAAAAACCAATAACCCCAGATAAACTTCGGGCGGCGATCAACGGAAATGTCGGGAAAGATATGCGCGTCATGGAAGCAACGGTTGTCGCCCCTGACTTCCATGCGCGTTATTCAGCCGTGGAAAAGACCTACGTCTATCGTACTGTCAGCGGGCCCCTCATTTCTCCCTTCTGGCTGCGTTACGCCCATCACGAAGCGCGCGCACTTGATCTTGAACGCATGGAACAGAGTGCCGCGTTGTTCATTGGCACGCACGACTGGAGTGCTTTTTCCTCCGCGCAATCCGATTCCGAGACCAAAACGCGGACGATTACGTCTTTTAGCATCACCAGACGGTGGGATGAGCGCGGCCGTTGCAGCATAATCGAAATGATGGTTAGCGCGGATGGCTTCCTGCGCTATATGGTGCGGTCGATAGCTGGTAGTTTGCTGGCTGTCGGCCGCGGCGAAATAGATGCGGAGCTCATCCAGCGGGCGATAACCAAAGGCGATCGTTCTCTCGCCGGCGCGACCGCCCCTGCCTGCGGGTTGACGCTTCTTTCAGTGCGCTATGAGTAGTCTTTGCTGATAAGATAACGGTTAGCACGAATGCACCAAATATGCTGTCTGATTTCACTGGACTAGTTAAGGCCGGAACACGCGAGCAGCGGCTGCTCGCTTCGATTGTCTGGGACCGCTTGCCACGACATGTTGCGATCATCATGGACGGCAACGGCCGCTGGGCCGCGCAACGAGGTCAGCCTCGCATCGCCGGGCATCGTGCCGGTGTTGAAGCGGTCCGCGCGGCAGTTGATACAGGCGCGCGACTTGGACTTGGCGCTCTGACGCTGTATGCGTTCTCCACCGAAAACTGGAAACGCCCGCGCTACGAGATTGACGCTCTGATGCGCATGCTTCGTCGTTACCTGCGCCTCGAGTTGGAAGAAATAGACAAGCAGAACATCAGGTTTCAAACAATCGGTCGCACTGGCGCCCTAGCGAAAAATGTTCGCAGCGAGATTGAGAGGGCCACTGAGCAAACGGCAAAAAACACTGGAATGATTCTGGCCGTCGCGCTCAACTATGGAGGACGCGCCGAAATCATTGATGCCTGCCGCGCCGCTGTCCGCCGCTTGCTTGATGAGGGCAGGGCTCCCGACGAATTGACGGAAGAGCGAGTTGCCAACGAACTCTACACCCGCAGGATGCCCGATCTGGATTTGCTTGTTCGCACCAGTGGCGAGTTGCGTATCTCAAACTTTCTGCTTTGGCAGGCCGCCTACAGCGAGATCTATGTGACGGATACGCTGTGGCCCGACTTTCGCCGAGTGCATCTGCTGGAAGCAATAGTGGACTATCAGCGACGTGACCGTCGCTTTGGCGGCTTGAAGCTGGTGGCAAATGCGAAGTGAAGCGGGCGACGGACGACGGACGACGGGCGACCGACGACGGATGATCGACGACGGAATCCAAAGAACGACGTAGTAAGGACAGAGACCAAAGACCACTGGAATCCCAGATCTAAGATTTAAGATCTCAGAACTCAGATCTCAGAACTCAGATCTCAGAAGACAGGCCGAACATTCGCGAATGTCCCGCATCATCACCGCCGTCATCTTTCTTCCCATTCTAATCGCGTCAATTTTGATCCCCAGGCTGGAACCGCTTTTCATAGTCCTCGCTGCGGCCGCGATGCTTTTCGGCCTCTATGAGTTTTATATTCTGGCAAGAAAAAAGGAGTTGAAGCCAGATATCGCGGTTGGCTTTCTGGGGGGCGCAGCCCTGTTTACGATCTTTTGTTTTGCGACTCCTGACCCTCGCAATCGATTGGACTGGCAAACAATTGTCCTGGTACTGCTGCTACTAACAATCGTCACTTTAGTGGCAGCGACTCTACGGGGCGCGCCGTTTGACAAAATGATTGCTGCTTCGAGCGCCACAATACTCGGTGTGATTTACGTAGTCTTGCTTGGTGGACATCTAGTGGCGCTGCGTACCGGATTTGAAGAACGTCTCTCAGCGCACCTGCTGTCTTTCTTCTTTCTGGTGTTGATGGGATCGGATACGGCCGCTTATTACGTTGGCAGAGCCATCGGCAGGCGCAAACTCGCGCCAACGATCAGTCCCGGGAAAACATGGGAGGGAGTCGCGGGTGGAGTAGTGGCAGGTCTGGGTCTTGCCGCCGCGGCGCATTTCTGGTTCTTCAAAGAGCTACCTTTGGCGTGGGCGCTTCCGCTGGCGGCCGTCATGACCGTTGTGGGAATCCTTGGCGATCTTGCTGAGAGTGCGCTCAAACGCAGTGCCGGAGCCAAGGATGCCGCTAAGATCTTGCCGGGGCATGGCGGCGTCCTCGATCGTTTGGATAGCTTGCTCTTCAATGCGCCGCTCATCTACTATTTTGCGTACTTCTATTTCAGCGCGCGTCTACCTTAAAGATGACTACGAAAAAAATAGTAATCATCATAGTATCCATCGTGATTGTGCTGGGCTTGATAGTTGTGGTTTTTGTAGGCGGAATCGTGGGCTTTGCCTTCTACCAGATAAGCAATGGCGATGCCGGCATGACAGCAAAGGCTTTCTTAAAGAATAACGAACGGTTGAAGCAGGACATTGGTGACGTGAAAGATTTCGGAAGCTTCGTCACCGGAAACATCAATGTCAGCAACGGCGACGGCACTGCGATCTTGAATCTAAAGGTAATCGGTGAACGCAAGACCGTAAACGCTTCCGTCGAATTGATGTATAGAAATGGCCGGCAATGGCGGGTAACCGCAGCTTCCTACAAAAATGATGCCGGAGAGACCATCTACCTGCTCAACCCCTACGACTCCCGCACGTTCTCGCTTAAGTTAGCGGCATAATATGGCGGCGAACACAAATCCGAAGGGGATTGCAATACTCGGCTCCACGGGTTCTATCGGTTGCAATACTTTACGCGTCGTCGAATCGTTCGGCAGCGAACATTTTCGAGTGGTTGCGTTGGGGGCGGGACATAACGTCGAGATCCTGTCAGATCAAGTAGCGAAACACCTACCCGAACTTGTCTCGGTCGAGACGGAAGAAGCCGCGCATGATCTCCGCGCTAAACTCTTCGAAAAAGACATCGATCTACCGCGCATCATCGTAGGTGAAGCTGGTCTGATCGAGGTCGCTACGCATCCGCAGGCTGATTGTGTAGTCTCGGCAACGGTCGGTGCCGTCGGCTTTGTACCCACTTTGCGCGCACTTGAAGCCGGCAAGCGAGTGGCGCTTGCGAATAAAGAGACGTTAGTAATGGCTGGGGAGTTGATGACTCGAGCTGCACGTGCAGCAGGTGCCGAGTTGTTGCCGGTGGATTCAGAACACAACGCACTGCACCAGTGTCTTCGCGGAGAAAAGCGCTCAGAAGTTCGCCGAATAATTCTCACTGCTTCAGGAGGACCTTTTCGCACCAAGACCAAGGCAGAAATGCGCGAATCAACTGTTTCCGAAGCGCTCCGACATCCAACTTGGAATATGGGAGCCAAGATTACGATTGACTCCGCCACTTTGATGAATAAAGGTCTCGAGGTAATTGAAGCCCACTGGCTTTTTGGTTTCTCGCCGGATCAAATCGGAATCGTGGTCCATCCCGAGTCAGTCGTGCATTCAATGATCGAATTGGTGGATGGTTCAGTAATCGCGCAGATGGGTGTTACCGATATGCGCCACGCGATTCAGTACGCACTCACCTATCCCGAGCGACATGGTTGTGAACTACCTCCGCTCGACCTGACCGCTCTATCCGCGCTGCATTTCGAGTCGCCAGATCTTGATCGTTTCCCCTGTATAGCGCTGGCTTATCGCGCTCTGCGCGCGGGCGGGACTCTGCCGGCGGCGATGAACGCAGCCAACGAGGAAGCAGTGCAGGCGTTCATCGACGAGCGCATTAGCTTGACGGACATACCGCTGGTCATCGAAGCGGTGATGGATCTCCATCAGCCGCAACCTGCCGCCGACCTTGCAGCAATCCTGGCTGCTGACGAAGAGGCGCGCATTTGCGCAGCCACTCAAATACAAAGACTGGCCAAGCCCACGCCGGTGCTCGCCGAAAGAACCTAGATCAGCGCTATCGAATCGCGCAGAAGAAATCATTGACAGGATAAACATGATTCCAGGAAAAATGCCACGTAGAGAGTTTGTCGGTACTGATACAGTTTGAAATCCGACGCAACAGCCACACGCTCTTATTCAAACCGCGGCATTCTCGGGGTGGGAAGAACTCAGTATCAGTACCGGAAGCGGTAGCCACCGGCCGAAGGCTCAAGGTGGGTTATCTGATTCTCCGATGTTCAGGTTATTAGGTGGCTCGTCTCAATATGTCAAACTGCGGTTGCACTGGAGGGCTGGTAACCAAGCTTGAGTCTTCGGCCGGTCGCTACCGCTTCCGGTACTGATGTTGAGCGCAACGCCGAGCATGAATTCGTCCGCTTCCGATTGATGTGGAACCCCTTCCAGCATCGAAGTGGCTTCTGTGACTACCTGCCAAAGTCGCTGTCTGTGAATAAGTCGGGAAGACAAACTGCATTAGTACCAGTTTGTCCTTCTTCTTGTTAATCATGTAAATCCTGTCCATTTCTTACTAGGGTAAACCTTTAGCTTGTGTGTTGCGCAACCCTGCAACGTAAAGATCCTGAACACTTCCCTCAGTCAATACACAGATTGACGTGCCCCAAGTCGCCGCGTAAACTCGATTACGGCAACCCGGCTAGGGGTCCTCGACTCTAAACCGGGCTGGCTATTAGCCATTTTGCCAAATTGTTAGAAAGAGATTTCGATTAATGGGCGTTATTACAAGCATTTTTGCCTTCATTTTTATTCTGGGCGCGGCTGTCGTTTTGCACGAGTTTGGCCACTTTCTAGTCGCAAAA
>DATBRN010000302.1:0-51725 GCA_036560225.1 Pyrinomonadaceae bacterium
CGATACGGTTCTAATAGTTATGAAGTCACCGCAACAACTAAAAGCAGAAGAGCTAGCGTTAACTGGTGAATATGAAGCGACACCTGATCAGTTCTTCCGCACTGACCACTTGATGGACACAATCGGCGGCCGTACGGCTCGTGGTGGAGTCGTGACGATGGTTTCGCACGGCCTGAAGTTTGGGGTCAGCATTGTCGCGACGGCAATCCTCGCCCGTTTGTTGCGCCCTCAGGATTACGGGCTGATCGGCATGGTGGCAGTAGTCACAAACTTCATCGTCATGTTCAAGGATTTGGGTCTATCGCTCGCAACTGTTCAGAAATCTGAGATTAGTTCTGAGCAAATCAGCACTTTGTTTTGGGTGAATCTGGCGTTGAGCGCGATCACAATGTTCATCCTTGTCCTGCTCGCGCCCGGCATCTCATGGTTTTACGGCGATCCGCGCCTCACAATGATCGCCATTGTTAGCGCACTCGGTTTTCTCATTGGTGGTTTGACGGTGCAACATGAAGCACTGTTGAAACGTCAGATGCGGTTTATGGCGCTCAGCACAGTGGCCCTCGTCGCGATGATCGTTGGTTACATTGTTGGCATTGCCTTCGCCTGGTATGGCTTTGGCTACTGGTCTCTCGTCTTCAGCCAGCTAGCGCTTCTTGGTACCGACGCAGTACTCGTCTGGATGATTTGCGGTTGGCGGCCGGGCTTGCCCAGGCGCGATACCGGGGTGCGATCGATGTTGAGTTTCGGTGGGAACATCACTGCGTATGGAACGGTCAATTACTTTTCAAAGAATGCAGACAATCTGCTGATCGGAAGATTCTTTGGACCACAACAGTTGGGTCTATACAACAAAGCCGCGCAACTCGTCGGTCTTCCTACTGACCAGGTTCACGAACCGGTCATGTCCGTTACCGTACCTGCTCTGAGCCGGTTAGTTGATTCGCCCGAACGGTATCGCAAGGCTTATCTGCGAATCATGGAAAAGGTCTTGATGTTGGTAATGCCGGCGGTCGCCCTGCTGATTGTCTCATCGGATTGGATAGTCTCAATCGTCCTTGGCTCTCAGTGGAAAGACGCAGCCCCAATTCTGGTTTTCATGAGTATCGCGGGGCTGTTTCAGCCGGTCATTAACACCGCCGGATCGGTCCTGGTGACCCAGGGTCGTGGACGTCACTTACTTTACTGGTCGCTTATCAGCTCGCCACTCTCAATCTTGTCGATTATTGTGGGGCTACCCTGGGGCGCAACGGGCGTCGCCGCATCCTACTCACTAATCCGAGTATTCGTCACAAATCCGCTGATGTATTGGTTCGTGGGGCGGACTGGTCCGGTGCGAACAATGGATTTTTACCGGCTACTCGCCCCATTTTCTCTGGCTTCAGTGGCTGGAATTCTCGCCTGCCTCGCTTTTCGGCATTTCTTTACTGTGAGCAATCCCGTGTTCGGGGTGGCCGCCTGCTTCAGTTTGATAGCAGGCGCAAATTTGCTTGTTCTTTCTGCGACCCCTTCGGGAAGAGCAGCCCTGTGGGACGTCAAAAACACGCTCTTGTTATTGCGGCCGGCTAGACCGAAGACGGCTTTGCAGACGCCGTGAGGATAACCAGCTGACAAAATCAGCGACGTTTGGTTGAGCGAAACTTCGGTAAATCGCTGAAGCATCTGTAGAACAATCGCCCCTTAGAACTTGTATGTGCGGCATCACCGGATTCATTGACCTTTGGAACACGAGCAGCCCTCGTGCCCCTGAAGAACGCGTACAAATGCTCGATGTGATGTGCAGCGTTATCAGGCATCGCGGTCCTGACGACCAAGGCGTAATGCTGAAGCAGGGTGTAGCACTAGGAATGCGCCGGCTCTCGATCATTGATCTGGCGGGTGGCCATCAACCGATTTCCAATGAAGACAGCACGGTGACGATCGTCTTCAACGGCGAAATCTACAACTACCGCGAACTGCAAAGTGTATTACAGGCGCGCGGGCATCGGTTCCGGACCAACTCCGACACTGAAACTATCGTTCATGCCTACGAAGAATTCGGCGCGGACTGTGTCGATCATTTGCGCGGGATGTTTGCCTTCGCAATCTGGGACGATCGCCGGAAGAAACTCTTCATGGCGCGAGATCGAGTTGGCAAGAAACCACTTTACTATTCTGTGACCCGTGGCGGCACGCTCGTCTTTGGCTCAGAACTTAAGTCACTGCTCGAACATCCCGAAGTTGAGCGCAACATTAATCCTCAAGCGCTTGACGCCTATTTCTCGTTGGGCTATGTGCCCGATCCGATAAGCATCTTTGACAATGTCGAGAAGCTGCCCCCGGGTCACCATCTAACGTTTAGCGAAGGAAGACTTATTGTCCAGCGCTACTGGGATTTCAGTTACGACGCCAAAGACAACGCACGCAAGCCATCTGATTACCTCGATGAGTTACGCGCCTTGTTGGACGAAGCGGTAAAGCTGCGCCTCGTTTCAGATGTGCCGTTGGGCGCGTTTCTGTCAGGTGGCATCGATTCGAGCGCCGTCGTTGGCTTGATGACACGCCACATGGACCAGCCGGTCAAGACGTTTTCCATCGGCTTCAATGAAGACAGTTATGACGAACTCAAGTACGCGCGACTGACGGCGAAGAAGTTTGGTACCGACCATCACGAATTTCTGGTTACTCCTGACATCTGCGACGTAGTGGATCAGCTTGCCTGGCACTTTGACGAGCCGTTTGCTGACTCCTCTGCAATCCCTACCTTCGTCGTTTCCAAACTAGCGCGCGAACATGTGAAGGTGGTGTTAACCGGTGATGGTGGAGATGAGCTCTTTGCCGGCTACACGCGTTACGTGACCGAGCGCCATCGCAGCAAGTTCGATCTGGTTCCCCGAATAGTTAAAGAAGGCTTGATGGATCCGTTAAGTCGCCGGTTGCCGCATGGTGTCTGGGGTCGCAATTATTTGCACAACGTTTCGCTCGATCCGATCAGCCGTTATCTCGATAACGTTTCTGTCTTCACCGGGCTCAACAAGGGGTCTCTTTACGCCGCTGAATTTAGCGATCAGCTTCGCGACAGCAGCCATCTGCGTTCATATTTTCTCGAGCTTAGCGGCAACGTGAATACAGGAGCCGGGCTTGATTCGCTGCTCTATATCGACAGCAAGACGTACCTACCGGGGGACATACTTACTAAAGTCGATCGGATGAGCATGGCCGTTTCGCTAGAGGCTCGCGCGCCGCTGCTCGATCACAAACTAATCGAATTTGTTACTCGCGTACCGGCGTCTATGAAGATGGCTGGACTCGAAACCAAGCACTTATTCAAACGCGCAATTGCCGATCTTGTGCCGGCAGAGATTGTTAACCGTCCGAAGCAAGGTTTTGGTGTGCCTATCCAGCAATGGATTAATCAGCAGCTGCGTCAGCGAATTCGAGACACTTTAAACGATCCGCGAACTCTGCAACGCGGATATGTATCGCGCAGTCATGTTGAAGTCCTGCTCGATGAACATGAACGCGGCCGGCGGGACCACGCGATGGCCCTCTGGTCGTTGCTGATGCTCGAACTCTGGCATCGTCAATATGTGGATAGGAGTTAGGTACGAAACGGATTGCGAGAAATATATTGAAGCCACGCATTCTTCAACTCATAGATAGTTTCAATCAAGGTGGCTCTGAGCGTCAGGCTTTGGAGCTGACGCGGCTGTTGCGGGCCAGCGGCAATTACGACGTGTTTGTTGCAAGCCTGTCTCCTGAGGGCGTGCTACGCGCTGAAGTTGAGAAACTGGGCCTGGGCGAAATCCCTTCGTATCCCCTCACGAGTTTTTACGACCGCAATCTGCTGACTCAACTCCGGCGTTTTGTACAGTACTTACGCGCTCAGAAGATCGAACTGCTGCAGACTAACGACTTCTATACAAATATTTTTGGAATGACTGCAGGCTGGATCGCGGGAGTTCCCGTCCGAATCGCTTCCTGCCGCGAGACTGGAGGAATGCGCACTGCGGCGCAAACGCGGCTGCAGCGTGCAGCCTACCATCTCGCTCATCGGATTGTCGCAAACTCTGATTCGGTCCGCCGAAAACTCATTGACGAAGGAATAACCGGAGAACGCATTACCGTCATTAATAGTGGTCTCAATCCCGAGCGTGTTGCGGCGCAGGGCAGTATTTCTCGCGACGACTTTTTGAGGAACCTCGGTGTTAACGGCAGTGATAATCCCACACATCTCGTGACGATCGTGGCCAACATGCGCCATGAAGTAAAAGACTATCCGATGTTCTTGCGTGCGGCCCAGCGGATTAGCAAGGCCGTACCTCGCGTAGGCTTTCTGCTGGCCGGTGAAGGTGAGCTTCAAGAATCAATCCAACAGCTCGCACGGCAGTTGGATCTTGGTGGCAACACCTTTTTCCTGGGGCGCTGTGAAAACATTGCTCAGCTTCTGAGTGTTTCCGACGTTTGCGTGCTTTCGTCGAAGGCCGAAGGGTTTTCCAATTCCATCCTTGAGTATATGGCGGCTGGCCGGCCCGTTGTTGCCACTGATGTCGGTGGCGCCAGAGAAGCGATTGTTGAAGGCGAGACTGGATATTTGGTTCCTTCGGGGAACGCGGAGCTAATGGCGGAGCGAGTTGTTTCGCTTCTGCTGGATCCTGCGAAAGCGCGATTGATGGGTGAACAAGGACGGCGCGTCGTGGAAGAGAAATTCTCCTCGCGGGCCCTGTTGCAAAAGACAGAAGCGCTTTATGAAAGACTGCTGGCGAAGTCAGGAGAAACCAAAACAGTGGGTGAAGTGAACATTAGTTCCGGTAATGTTGAGCTTTATCAACCAGCGGGGGCAAGCCCACCTTCCCAACCTGAGAGCTGCTCTGACTTGCTCGTCAATCCGATCATGAATGCCTCTCAATCAGGAGTTAATGCTCAACTAAAGTAAGCTCAGGGTTGGGAAGGCGGGCTTGCCCGCTGATTCATGAGACTCAACAATCAAGTAATCAAGTTTTTCAAACAGGAACGGATTTAAATCAGCAGTGAAAGAAGATTCAACAATCGAGATCGGTGGAAATGGAGCCTCAGTTTATAGGCCCGCTGAGAAACCGCTGCGTATTCTTGTGGTTGCTCCATCCTTTGACATTCTCGGCGGCCAGGCTGTCCAGGCCGCGCGACTGATCTCACGGCTGCGCGAATTGCCGTTTTTCGAAGTTGGCTTCCTCGCTATCAATCCTCGTTTGCCCGGCGTGCTGAGAAAACTGCAGACGATCAAATACCTGCGCACCGTCGTTACTTCGTTGCTTTACATCGCGACGTTGCTGGTGAGAATTCCGAAGTTTGATGTCATACACGTCTTCTCCGCGTCCTACTTCTCTTTTGTCCTGGCGCCAATGCCGGCAATTCTGATCGGCAGGCTCTACGGTAAGAAAGTTTTGTTGAACTATCACAGCGGCGAAGCTGAAGACCATCTGACGCGATGGAGACGAAGCGCGGTTGCGACAATTCGCCTGGCCCATGTAGTCGCCGTCCCCTCGGAATATCTCGTTAGGGTGTTTTCAAAGTTTGGGGTTCAAGCTCGTGCAATCAACAACCTGATCGAGCTTGATCAGTTTACTTTCCGCGAACGTGATCCGCTGCGTCCCCTGTTCCTTTCGAATCGCAATCTGGAAACTCACTACGGCGTTGACCATGTGTTGCGCGCCTTTGCGCTAATCCAGAAGCAGGTCCCCGACACTACCTTGGTTGTGGCTGGTGATGGAGGCCGGCGAGTAGCACTTGAGGATTTGGCTAAGGAGTTAGGTCTCCGCAACACCAGCTTCATCGGACGAGTTGAGCACGATGAAATTGTCGAACAGTATCACCAAGCCGACATCTATCTGAACGGATCTGAGATCGACAATCAGCCGCTCTCTATTCTTGAAGCGTTCTCTTGTGGACTGCCGGTGGTAACCACGAACGCCGGTGGCATTCCCGACATGGTGACAGACGGCGAGACCGGATTTGTAGTCAACCAGCAGGACTATAAAGCCATCGCTGATCGAGCTATGCAGCTTTTGAGAGAACCCCGGCTTGCCGCGTCGATTGTTCAGGCAGCGCGCGAAGAATGCGAGAAATACAGTTGGCGGGTTGTGCGTGGTCGATGGCTCAAGGTTTACAGCGAATTAGGCAATGGTCATCGACAAGAAAGCCGGCCTGTTAAAGGCGGTGTCGCGGAAAAAATCGGCAGACTTCGAAGGATGACTCTTGCCGAGCTTCGTGTCCGCAGTTCACAGGCGATCTTGGCCTTTCTGGAACGAAGAGGCTGGTCATCCTTAACTAAACTGCCATCTGCTCGTGGCTTGCGTACGTTGCTCGATTCTTCCGTTGTTGCGGGGGAAGACCAAACGGCAAGAGAGGTTCTGGAACAGTGTCGAGCAAGAAGCAAACAGGGATTACTTGCTGCATTCTCCGAGCCGGATGCTACGGTCTCAGAACTGCGCAGCAGATGGCCGGAAGCTGAACAGCAGATCGTTGCCCAGGCAGACCGCATCATTGCTGGAAGCTTCGACTTGCTTGGTTTCAGAGACCTGAACTTCGGTGATCCAATCAACTGGCACTTCGAACCTGTTTCCGGCAAATCGTCACCCGCGCTCCACTGGAGCCGTCTCAACTACCTCGATGCCAATACCACTGGCGACAACAAAATCGTTTGGGAGTTGAATCGTCACCAGTACTTTCTCAAGCTCGGCCAGGCCTATTGGCTGACCCGAGACGAAAAGTATGCAACGGCTTTCGTCGCTCATCTCAGTTCGTGGATGGACCAGAACCCGCCCAAAGTCGGAATCAACTGGGCCAGTAGTCTCGAGGTTGCGTTTCGATCAATCTCCTGGTTGTGGGCGCTTCAGTTCTTTCAGAATTCGCCAGCATTAAGTGCGGAGATCTTCACACGCGCTCTCAAGTTTCTCTATCTCAACGCGCGTCACCTTGAAACATATCTGTCGACCTATTTCAGTCCAAATACGCATCTGACCGGCGAAGCGGTGGGTCTCTACTATCTCGGAACTCTGCTGCCTGAATTCAAAGAAGCGCCGCATTGGCGGGCAAAGGGACAAGAGATTCTTGTCCGGGAGCTGGCAAAGCAAGTGAAGCCTGATGGCGTCTACTTCGAACAATCGAGTTACTACCACCGCTACACCGCGGATTTCTATACGCATCTGCTGATCCTGTCGCGGGCGTCGATGCCAAATGCCGGGCCAGGACTACATCAGGACGTCGAAGAAAAACTAAAGGCACTCCTGGACCACCTGATGTACATCACGCGACCGGATGGAACGACACCTCTCTTTGGCGATGATGACGGTGGCCGGTTGTTGAGTTTCGACGCTCGGCCGGCAAACGATTTTCGCGCCACCCTTTCGACCGGAGCAGTAATGTTTGGACGCGGCGATTATAAATTTGTGGCAGGCGAGTTTGCGGAAGAGACCTTGTGGTTGCTCGGCCCCAAAAGCGCACGAGTCTTCGACAGCATCAAAGCCGAGGAGCCGTCACTGCAATCAAAGGATTTTCCTGATGGCGGTTACTACGTCATGCGCGATGGTTGGCACAGGAAAGCCAACTACCTCCTCTTCGATTGCGGTCCGCACGGCACCAGCAACTGTGGACACGCGCATGCAGACGCTCTGGCAATCGAACTAACGGTTAATGGTCAGCCGACACTTGTCGATCCCGGTACCTACACTTATACAGGTTCTAAAGAGGCGCGTGATCTCTTCCGTAGTTCAAGTTCGCATAACGTCTTGACGGTTGATAGCGAGTCTTCTTCGCTTCCTGCCGGCCCGTTCTCCTGGAAGACAATTGCGCGTTGCGAGCCGCTGTCGTGGATCAACCAGAGGCGATTCGATTTCGTCGCCGGCCGCCACAACGGCTACGAACGCCTGGCAAATCCGGCCACACACACTCGCAGCATTCTGTTTCTGAAGGGCGATTACTGGCTGATGCGCGACCGTTTGTCCGGAAACGGGGCGCACGATTTAGACCTGCAATTTCACTTCGCCGCCGGGGTCGATCCACAAATTAAGCCCGGAAACCCTGCGATTTCTGAGGGAGAAGCCGTGGAAGTTAGCGGCAAACAAGCACGCTTGCAGGTCGTCACCTTTGGTCAAAAGGGTCATTGGGGTAGGGAAGAAGGCTGGGTTTCGCACTGTTATGGACTGAGGGAGGCGGCGCGGGTTTGTACGTATTCAACCCAGGCTACCGCCGACCGAAGGGCGACTGAAGGAAATGGAAACGAGCTAATCAGCCTGCTATTACCCAGCCCCGGCGGAATCTTGTCGAAGTTTGAGGTAAGGGAACTGGAGGCAATCGGCGGCTTGGCCTTTGAGATTGTGAAAGATGAGCACAGCGATTTGGTAATGATTCGTGATCCCCACGTCGACCGCGTCGAAACAGTGCGGATGGTTTCGGATTCCGATTGGACGTGGGCGCGATTTCTCAAAGTCCGCAGCGATTCGCGCGATGAGGTTGGGGAGCTGCTGGAGTTATTGGTACTGGGCGGCCAGCGACTGGAACTTAATGGCAAGGAGATTCTCAAATCCGCAAAACGGGTTGACTACCTCGTGGCCTCTCGAACTGGAGATCGCTTTCAAGTTGAAACGAGTGAAGGGCGGCTGAATTTGAGCTTCCCGATCTGGAATTTGGAACAACTGTTTGCAGAAGCAAGCTTGCCCGAGAAGAACCATGAGATCTCAGATCTCAAATCTGAGATCTCAAAGCGGAAACCTACCGACTGAGATCCGAAATTGAGACCGGAAATTTCGAATGTGTGGAATTAACGGAATAGCCCTATCGAGCAGATCGCGCCGCAGCATTGATATCTCGGTGCTGGAGCGCATGCGCGACGTACTTACGCATCGCGGTCCTGACGATCAAGGCATTTTCGTCGATGCGCAAACTGCGCGAATTGGTTTAGGCCATCGTCGTCTGAGTATTGTTGACATCAAGGCGGGCCACCAACCGATGTCGAACGAGGACGGCACCCTGCAAATTATTTATAACGGCGAAATTTACAACCACGCGGAGTTTCGCTCGCCGCTGGTAGCGCGTGGCCACGTATATAACACGCATAGCGATACTGAGACGATTCTTCATCTTTATGAAGAATATGGCGCAGGGTGCGTCGATTACCTCCGTGGCATGTTCGCCTTCGCGATTTGGGATAGCAGGAAGCGAGAGCTCTTCATTGCGCGCGATCGTCTTGGTGTGAAGCCACTCTATTATGTGCAAACAAACGACGGCTCGCTCTATTTCGCTTCCGAGATTAAAGCTCTCCTTGAAGCTAGCGCTATAAAGCCTGAACTGAACTACCAGGCGCTACCTGACTATCTTGCCAATCATGCTCCTTCGGGCGAAGAGACACTTTTTCGTGGTGTCAAGCGTTTGTTGCCCGGACATACCATGCTCTGGAGCGATGGCCCAATTCAGATAAAGCGCTACTGGGACGTTAGTTTTCGGAAAGACGAATCAAGCGGGTACAGCGATGACGACTACATTGCAGAGTGGAGCGACCTCTTTCGCGAGTCGGTACGGCTGCGATTAATGGCGGATGTGCCGCTGGGAATGTTCTTATCCGGGGGTATCGATTCTTCGGCAATAGCTGCGGTGATGAGCGCTATGGTAGCCGACCCGATCAAAACGTTCTCCGTCGCTTTCGCTGAGCGTGAGGCAAACGAGCTCGAGTATGCGCGACTTGTTGCGAAGACCTTCAAGACGGACCATCGCGAAGTAGTAGTCAGTCCGGAGGAGTTCTTTGCAGCACTACCAAAACTCGTCTGGCACGAAGATGAGCCTATAGCCCATCCTTCAAGTGTGGCACTCTACTTTGTTTCCCGACTGGCTTCGCAGCATGTGAAGGTCGTGCTTACAGGTGAAGGCAGCGACGAGTTGCTGGCGGGTTACGGTCGCTACCGGAAGACGATTCTGAATATGCGCCTGGGGGCACATTATCACTACCTCCTGCCTGCCGGAGTCAGAAACTCTGTACGCAACAAGATTCCCGCGTTGCCACTGGGCCCAAGGCTACGGCAAAAACTGCAGCGGACGTTCCTGACGCTTTCACCCGACATCGAAAGTATCTACCTCGATAACTTCGCAGTATTCCCGCGCGCGATGCAAAGTGAACTGCTCACCCGTGAAGTGTGCGAGCACATCGGCGCCGCGGCGCGCGATCCTTATTTGGTCATACGTAGCGCACTCCGGAAAACGGACGCCACATCACTCCTCGACCGTCTGTTGTATGCGGACACGAAGATGTATCTGCACGAACTGTTGATGAAGCAAGATCAAATGAGCATGGCGGCGTCGATAGAAAGCCGGGTTCCGTTTCTTGATCACAAGCTTGTTGAGTTCTCAGCCCGCTTACCAGAGCGAATGAAGCTGCGAGGTGCCACAACAAAATACATTTTGCGCGAGAGCATGAAAGGCGTTTTGCCAAACGAGATCTTATCGCGGCCGAAGATGGGTTTTCCCGTACCAGTTGGCGCGTGGTTTCGTGGTGCTTTTAAGGACGTCATCGACGATTACGTGTTAAGTGAACGCGCCATGGGCCGCGGTATTTTTGACCCTGTTTTCGTGCAGTCGCTGGTGCGGCGTCATCAGGAGCTTGGAGAGGACCACTCGGAGCGCCTCTGGGCGCTAGTCAATTTTGAAATTTGGCAACGACAGTTCTTCGACGGTGAAAGCGCCAGCCACGCCAGAGACTCGCAGTTTGAACTTGCACATGTGTGAATTCTGTCTCGGTGGCCGAGAATGAAAGGACATATCGCCAGCACCCGACTTCTCAATGAACATCCTCTGGCTAAAAACTGAATTGCTTCACCCGCTGGACAAAGGCGGGAAAATTCGCACGTACAACATGCTGAGGGAGCTGAAACGTGATCACAAGATCACTTACCTGACGTTGGACGATGGCACTGCGGATGACACCGCGCGCGCGCAGTCCCTTGAGTATTGCGATGAGTTGGTGTCTGTGCGGCATCAGTCGCGACAGAAGTTTACAGCCGGATTTTACGCTGATCTCTTATTCAATCTGGCATCTCCTCTTCCTTACGCAATTAGGAAGTATTACGCGCCACTGATGCGAAACGAGATCCGCGATCGAATCAGGACCGGAAAGTTTGACCTTATCGTATGCGACTTCCTGGCCCAGGCAGCGAATGTTCCTTTCGATCTCGGATGTGATGGAGTGCCGGCACTTCTCTTTCAACATAACGTCGAGGCGATGATCTGGAAACGCCACTACGAAGTTCAGAGCAACCCGCTAAAGAAATCCTACCTTTATACACAGTGGCTGAAGATGCGGGCGTTTGAACAGAAAATGTGCCGCCGTTTTGATTCTGTTGTCGCAGTCTCAAGCGATGATCGCGACCAGATGCAAAGTGAATACGGAGTCGAGTCCGTTTTCGCGGTACCCACCGGCGTCGACACAGATTTCTTTCGCCCGAGCGGAAATGAAAAACCTTCCCGCCACAACATAGTCTTCACCGGTTCAATGGACTGGTTGCCGAATGAAGATGCAATCACATACTTCACGGAAAAGATCATGCCGCGAATTAAGCAGGCAATTCCGGATGTGACACTCACCGTCGTGGGTCGCGATCCCTACCCGAGCCTGCGAGATTTAGCTAGCCGGGATTCTTCAATCGAGGTGACTGGCCGTGTTGACGACGTGCGTCCCTACATCGAGCGGGCCGCAGCTTACATTGTTCCCTTGCGAATTGGCGGCGGCACGCGGTTGAAAATCTACGAAGCGATGGCGATGGAAAAGGCGATCATCTCAACCACTATTGGGGCCGAAGGTTTGCCAGTCCAGGATGGCGCTGAGCTGCTGTTAGCTGATACGGAGGAGCTCTTTGCGGAAGCATTAATCAGAGTATTGAGTGACAAGGTTCTGGCAAGCGATCTTGGTAACCGGGCAGCCGCGACTGTGCGATCGAAGTTTGGTTGGGAAAGAGTTGCAAAGAAATTTGGAGCAATCTGCGAAGAAACGCTAGTTCTGGCCCACAGCCGAAAACCTGCAAGCGGGAAAATGCGCGAAACCAATGCAAACCGAGGAAAGCCCATCCAGCCAGTGGCTGAGACATGATGAGTTCAACTTACGCGGAACCGATCTCTGTTGATATTGAGCCGGTAACTTCTTCGAAGTTGCCGGTTTGGACAAGCGTGTCTGTAATTATTCCCTGCTACAACGAGGAACGCTTCATTGGTAAGGCATTAGAATACCTTGCCGATCAATATCGGCCCGAGGACTATGAGATAGTCGTGGTTGACGGAATGTCGGAGGATCGGACCAGGGAAGTGGTCGCAGACTTTCAGCGATCTCATGCTGAACTGTCCATACGAATGGTAGACAATCCGGCGCGTTGCATTCCACACGCTCTCAATCTCGGCATTGCAGCCGCACGAGGGGAGATCATCGCGCGCATCGACGCTCATGCTGCTCCGTCTTCCGGCTACATTCGGCGTTGTGTCGAAGTGTTGAGCGAGGGCAACTGCGCGATTGTGGGAATGCCCTGTCGCGTGCGCCCTGCAGAAGACTCAGTAACGGCCCGGGCAATCGCTATTGGCGTTTCGCATCCGTTTGGAATTGGGGACGCAAAATATCGCTTGGGCGCAGATGGTGACAGCGGAACGCCGGAGTTCGTCGACACCGTCGCTTTTGCCTGCTTCAGAAAATCGTTGTGGACTGAGCTGGGCGGATTTGATGAAAAGCTCCTGACCAATGAAGACTATGATTTCAACTATCGAGCCAGAATAAGAGGCGACAAAGTAAAGCTGGATCGAAGCGAACGCTGCGATTATTTCGCGCGAGCCACGCTCCGAAAGCTTGCTGCTCAATACCTGCGTTACGGTGCCTGGAAGGCCCGAATGATTCGACAACGACCTCGCTCAATAAAGTGGCGGCATCTCATCGCACCGGCTTTTGTTGCCTCAATAATCTTCTTAACAGCGTTTGGCTTCTGGAGCGACGTTGCGTGGGAAATGCTCGCTCTGGAAACTGCGATTTATCTCACCGCAGCGCTGGTCTTCGCATATCAAGCTACCCGGCGTAAAGGCGAAAAGTTTCCCGTCATGCTCACCATGCCACTCGTTTTCTTCACAATTCACTTATCATGGGGCGCGAGTTTCCTGTGGGGCCTGGTCACTACCCCACGCGGGCTACGAGGTTCTCCGGTTTCGTCCTCGACCTAAAGACCATCGGATCTGGAAATGAGACTAAGCGTCTTCGGAATAGGCTACGTTGGTTGCGTTTCTGCTGCGTGTTTCGCAAAGGCCGGGCACGACGTCATTGGTGTAGACCTTAACCCGACGAAAGTTGAAATAGTAAATTCCGGTAAGAGTCCGATAGTTGAGCCCGGGATTGAGGAGTTGATCTCTGCCATGGTTGCTGCCGGGCGACTCCGGGCGACCACCAGTTCAGCCGAAGCAATCATGAATTCCGATGCGTCGCTCGTATGCGTGGGCACCCCGAGTAACGCGAATGGGAGTTTGGATCTCAACCACGTCAAGCACGTTTGCGAAGAGATCGGCGCGGGGTTGAAAAGCAAGGCTGGACGCCACACTGTTGTTATTAGAAGCACCATGCTGCCAGGAACGATTGAGAGCCTGGTGATACCGACACTTGAAGAAAGTTCCGGCAAGCGAGCTGGCCGAGATTTTGGCATTTGTACTAATCCGGAATTCCTACGCGAGGGAAGCTCGCTTAAAGACTTCTATGCGCCGCCGTTCACGCTTATCGGAACAGATGAAGAAGAAACAGCGGGGCTTGTTAGTGAGCTCTACGCAGATGTTGAGGCGCCGCTGTTCGTTACCTCCCTCAAGACTGCCGAGATGGTGAAATATGCCTGCAACTGTTTTCACGCGCTGAAGGTCAGCTTTGCCAATGAAATTGGAAACATCTGCAAGGCAGTTGGCATTGATAGCCACGAGGTGATGAATGTTTTCTCGCAGGACACCAAGTTGAATTTATCACCCTATTACCTAACGCCAGGTTTTGCGTTTGGCGGTTCCTGCCTGCCGAAAGATCTGCGAGCAATAAATTACAAAGCCAAACAACTCGATGTTGAGGCCCCAGTGCTTTCGTCAATCCTGCCTAGCAATCGTCTTCAAATTGAGCGCGCTGTGGACATGGTCCTACGGACCGGTAAAAAGCGCGTTGGCGTTCTAGGATTCAGTTTCAAAGCAGGCACCGATGATCTGAGAGAGTCGCCGATGGTCACCTTGATTGAGACACTGATTGGCAAAGGACTGCAACTCTCTCTCTTCGACCGCGACGTCTCACTCGCGAAACTCTTTGGCGCCAACAAGCAGTACATCGAGCGCGAGATACCACATATTTCGCAGTTGATGCGAAGCAGCGTTGACGAAGTCTTGAATGATGCGGAGGTGCTGGTAATTGGTAACAAAGCCGCAGAGTTTCGCGACATCCAGACACGCCTTAAGAAGGGCCAGCTTGTCTTGGATCTTGTGAGACTTTTCGATAAGCCTGTCGGCGAGGATGGGACATACCAGGGAATTTGCTGGTGAGCGGTACCCCAGGTTGTTTAAATGACAAGTCAGAACTGGAGAATTTTCCATATATCATTTTCCATTTTTCATTTGTCATTGAAACCAGTCAGAGGTCAGAAGCTCTCAGGTAAGGAAGGTGGGCTTGCCCGCACTCCGGTAGGTTGAGGCAAGTTTGAAAGCCAAGAAACAAATCATCAAGCGATGGGCTGCCATCGCTGTTATTACGATCGCGCTACTCCCCTTTCTTGCCTGGCTCGCCGCACAGCTACTCATCGTTCGCACTCCCGGCACCAAAGCAGATGCGATTGTCGTGATGAGCGGGTCAGCCACCTTTCGCGAACGCGCCCGTCATGCCGCGGCTCTTTACAACGAGGGTCGCGCTCCGAGAATTGTCTTGACGAATGACCACCTCAAGAGTAGCTGGTCCCCAGAGGAGCAGAGGAATCCGTATTACTACGAACGCTCACGAGACGAATTGCGTCGCGCCGGGGTTCCCGATGAGAAGATTGCAGTAATCATGGTTCCGATCACAGGTACCTACGATGAGGTGGTCCATTTGAAAGAGTATTCGGAAGCAAACCACTTTAGTTCACTTCTCGTTGTCACTTCTGCCTATCATTCAAGACGCGCTCTCTGGACGTTCCGGCATGTTTTCCAGGGCACCGGAAGGGCGATAGGGATTGATCCTGCCCGGCCGGGTTTGGAAACACCGCCGGCGGGCACGTGGTGGCTTCACCGATTGGGCTGGCAAATGGTGCCAAATGAGTACGCGAAGATGCTCTTTTACTGGCTGCGTTATTGAGGGATTCACCGCAAAAAGGGGCGCATTCGTGGTTTTAGAATGTTGAGGCGATGTCCGTCGCGAACGGTTTAGCCCCAGAATTCTATGAAAATCGCGGGCAAGAGGTGGAAATTGGCTTTGAGGGTCCTGGCCGCCGGGGCTGCGCTGGTCGCTTCCCTGGCCTTTGTGGTTGCCGACAGAAGCCAGATTCAGGGGACACAGGGCCGGCAGCGGATCACAACCCTCAGGGCCGGCGATGACCTCCAGGCCGCCCTCAGGTCAGCGAGATTTGGCGACACCATCGTCCTTCAGGCGGGAGCTACCTTCACCGGTCCCATAATTCTTCCCTTCAAAGGCCCTGGATCGGGATCTGATGCCGACTACATAACGATTCGAACTTCAGAAATGAGCGGCATTGCAAATGATGGTGAGCGCATCAAGCCTTTTCTGCATGCTCGAGCTATGCCCAAGATCGTTGCACCGCGAGAGAAGGCAGCAGTCGGAACTGAAGCGCGAGCGCATCATTACAAATTCGTCGGAGTTGAGTTTCTTCCAGCAGCAAACGCCAACTACACCTACAACGTCATCGATCTGGGCAGTTCTGACTACACCTCGCTGCTTCAGTTTCCGCATCATCTGATCTTCGATCGCTGTTACGTTCACTCGCCGGGTATGAATCGCGCGCGCCGCGGCTTCGCCTTGAACAGCGCGGAGACTTCGATCGTCAATTCGCATGTTTCCGGGTTTGCTGGCGCGGGCGATGAAACCCAGGCAGTCGCCGGTTGGAATGGTCCCGGACCTTTTCATATCGTCAACAATTACCTTGAAGGCGCGGGTGAAGTGGTCCTGATTGGCGGCGCCGATCCTTCGATCCCGAATCTCGTTCCTTCGGACATAGAGTTTCGCAGAAACTATCTGCGTAAATTAAAAGAGTGGTACGGACGCGCAACGATCAAGGGAACATTTGAACTCAAGAATGCTCGACGAGTTGTTATGGAGGGAAACCTGATCGAGAGCGAAATACTGACAACCGCCATCGTTGTTACCGTGCGCAACCAGTCAGGCAAGGCTCCGTGGAGCACCATCGAAGATGTGGAGATCAAAAACAATGTAGTGCGTCATGCGAGCTCGGGAATAAATGTTCTTGGCACCGACAACGAACATCGCAGCCAGGAAGCGAAAAGAATTCGGATCGTTAATAATCTGGTGGTGGGCATCGTTGCCGACAGTCCCGATAACATCCCATACTTCCTGCAAACTAACGGTGGCCAGCAAATCACCGTTGCGCACAACACCGTCGAGCAGGCGGGGAACATCGTCACCGCGTACGGCGAACCCACGAGAGACTTTGTTTTTCGCGACAACATCGTCCAATTCAATCGCTACGGCATTGTTTGCTTGACGCAGGGTGGCAGGTGCGGCCGGGAGAATATTTTTTGTAGTTGCTTTCCGGGTGGAGTCTTCAAAGGAAATGTGATTGCAGACAACCTTGGCGCAGCGGCGAACGACAGTGTCGACGAGAAGTATCCGGCGGGAAATTACTTTGTCAGTTCGTTTCAACGAATAGGCTTTGCAGATTTCGCACATGGCGACTGGCGTCTCGGCGCTACTAGCAAAACACGCCGGCGAGCGAGCGATGGAAGCGACCCCGGGGCGAACCTTGACGCTCTGGTTGCTGCGGGCGCGATGGCGGCACGCGAAGGTGCGCGATTTGAAACACGGTAGAGGGTTCGTCAACGCTTGAGCAGCCCTTGCGGCTGAACACCGTTTAGCCCGCGCACTTGTGCGCTGACGTTCGTTGGGCGCAACCGGCAGAGAAACAACAGTTTTTATGGCTGACAATTTTGAGAACACGAAGTTAAGAGACAAGGTCAAGTGGTCCTTGCCATGGTTGCTGCGTTACCCGGCATGGCGTGCGGGTGAACTCGTGAGTCGCCTTCGCGATTCGAGTGGCCCAAGTCACTTGATCTTCGTAGTAGCAAATCACTTTGAACCCGGGCTGGGAAGTGAGGCGCTCAGACGGTTGGAGAAGTGGTGTCAATTGGCCCGAGCCACCGGTGACGAGATACGCGACCACGACGGCACGCCCTTTCGTCATACAAACTTTTTCCCGGCTGAACAGTATGAACGCCCGCTGTTGGAAATGCTCTCCGACTTACAAGGAGACGGTTACGGCGAAGTGGAGATTCACCTTCACCATGGCGTGGACAAACCAGACACGGCGGACAACACCAGGCAGGCGTTGGAAAGATTTCGAGATGTGCTTGCTGAGGAACATAAGTGCTTGTCGAGAATCGTGGGCGAGAGTTCTAGTACGCAGCCAAAGTATGGCTTCGTCCACGGCAACTGGGCCCTGGCAAACTCGGCGGGCGGCCGTTTCTGTGGCGTTAACTCCGAGATGCAAATACTAGCCGAGACAGGCTGCTACGCTGACTTCACGCTGCCTTCCGTACCATTTCAATCGCAGGTGCCGCGCATCAATGCGATCTATCAATGCGGTCACGATCTGACGGAAGCCAGGCCGCATCGTTCGGGTAAAAGTTTGAGCGTGGGCGACAAGCTGCAACTACCCATTATTTTCACCGGTCCGCTCGTGTTTGATTGGACGCGTCGCGTACGTGGTTTGCCGATCCCGCGCGTTGAGGATGGCGCTCTCGCACAGAACTATCCACTAACAATGGATCGGCTAAATCGCTGGCGCAGTGCCGGCATAAGCGTCAAGGACGGTCCTGATTGGATATTCATCAAGCTCTACTCGCATGCATTCTTCGACTGGGACCAGGATCTGATGATCGGCGAGCAGATGAAGAGATTCATGAATGAAGTGTTGGAGACCGCGGAGTGCTCAGGAGATTTCAAGGTTCACTTCGCGAGCGCCCGTGAGGCATTCAACATGGTAGTGGCGGCGGTGGATGGCAAGGAAGGGCAACCAGGGTCTTATCGAAACTACAAACTCCGACAGATTATGCAGGAGCAGACTCGGTCCAGAATAAGCAGCGAAATAGGCTCCGAAAGAGAAGCGGCGGTCGTGTTAGGATAAAGCGAGGGCATCAGCAGATTGCGCAGAGTACACCCATTCAAGAACGATTACGAAGGCCTCTTTCATTTGTCCGGGGCGAGCGCGGACGTTGACGGCCTCGTTTCGCGGCTAGAGGAAGACGGGATTGTCGTTCTGCCTGAACTGATTAGCAGCCCAACGTTGCGCGCGATGCAGGAAGCTTTTAGCGCACAACTGCAGCGGCTTCGCTGGAACAATCTTGACGGTTACCAAAAGACTGAGCCTTACCGTCACATGGTCGAAGACGTTTTGTTACTCGACCAGGGGTTCGTTAATCTCGTTCTTCATCCGCTGGTTAAGTCTATCCTGAACCGTTATCTCGGAGATCAATATGAGCTGACGGAAGCGAAAGGATGGAAGTCGCTGCCTACGAAGAGGGACTTTCACGGCTGGCATGGAGACGCATGGTACGACCAGGCCCAGACCTCTGAGATTCACAAGGAGGTTAAGCTGGCGATCTATCTCAGCGACGTGCGCAGCGGAGCATTTAACTACATCAAAGGCAGCCATCGTAAACAGCATCCTCGGTTGGTAAATAATGCCGAAGTGAGCGATGTCGACTCGTCACAGATGGCAGAATTGTTGGGTCCAGCCGGCACCGCTTTCTTGTTTGACACTTCCGGCACTCACCGCCAGGGAGTGCCGATGCTCGAAGAGCGTCAAGCGTGTTTTTTCAATTACCATGATCCGAACGTTGCCTTGCAAAAGGAAGACGTCGATTACTATCGCTATCATCCACTGATTCTGAATGCCGCGTTTCTGGGAGACCTCACTGAAGAGGACCAGAGAATTCTCGGCTTCGGTAATAAGACAAACTTCAGGCCGGCCTTTGTTCGTGCTACCAGACCTTCGGTTTTCTACAACCTCCTGAGCGCCGCCTACAGTGCGGAGTTGAGACTGCGAAAGGTCAATGAAAGGGTCGCAGCGAGATTGAGGCGAACGTTTGGCAGGGATCAGAGTTGAGGTTAGTAACTGAGCTAAGTTTTTGAGCGGATGAACCTCAGAACGACTATCGACACAGCCAGGCAGGTGTGGACATGCCAACTGTAGTCTCGGTATTCGGAGTGAAACCATTCCGAATAGGAGGAACCGAGACATTCGCTAGAGAACTCTCACTACAACTCAGTCAACATGGTTGGAACAGCGTCCTCTGTTTCCTCAAAGAACCGCCGGAGAACGTCCGCCGTTTTCTCAATCTGCCAAACGTTTCGTTCGAGGTCCTGGAAAACTCCACCGATCTAAACTGGAGCGCAGCAGCAGCGCTCGTCAAGATCATTCGCCGTTATAAGCCAGAAGTGCTGCACCTGCACTTCACGGGTTTTCTCGGAGTCTATCCCTGGCTGGCCCGTCTTATGTCCGTGAAGAAGATATTCTTTACCGACCACACTTCACGTCCCACGGGTTACACACCACGACCTGCACCATTCCTGAAGCGGGCCATCGCGAGGATAGTGAACCAACCAGTTAGTAAAGTAATTTGTGTGAGCCAGTATGGCCTGCGCTGCCTGACAACGCTCGATCTTCTGCCGGCTGAGCGCCATCAGTTGGTTTATAACGCGGTGGATCTCTCGCGAGTAATTGAACAACCAAACCGCGCCGCTGAATTTCGAACTCGATATGCGATCCCGGCGGATCGCATGATCATCGTGCAGGTGAGCTGGATGATCCCGGAGAAGGGAATACCGGAACTGCTAAAGACTGCACGTCTGCTCGTTTCTAAGAATGACAAAGTTCACTTTGTTCTGGTCGGCGAGGGATCCTATAGAGAGCAGTTTATGAAGGAAGCTGATTCCCTGGGACTTTCCGATCACATCACCTGGACCGGGCTGGTAGAGGACCCTTTTGGGGAAGGCGTCTTTGACGTGGCGGATATTGTTTGCCAGCTTTCCGAATGGGAAGAACTTTTCGGCTGGATGATCGCCGAAGCGATGGCTTTCGGAAAACCGATTGTGGCAACAAAGGTGGGCGGTATACCGGAGTTGGTTGACGATGGCGTGACAGGCTTTCTGGTAGCGCGCGGCGACTCCATGGCAGCTGCAGATAAACTCGAAAAGCTTGCCACAGATCCGAGTTTGCGACGAACCCTGGGTGAGGCTGGGCGTGAACGCGTTCGTGAAGAGTTTGATCTGCGGCGTAATGTAGCCAGGCTTCTCCGCCTCTACGGTGTTTGAGCGTTTTGGCTAAAAATCCAGTGGCGTCCTAATCTGCATGAAGAACCTTAGTGTAGCTCTGGTATTGGATTCAGCTCCGCGAACCTGGACCAGTCAGGAGGATATTCATCTTCAACTTTGCGAAGTGCTCCGTGAGCGTGGGGCAAAAATGGTTCTCGTCTTTGCCGACCAAGTCAGGGACGACTTGGTGCATCGCTTTCATGAAGCTGGCGCCGTTATCGAGATCGCTAACTACAGCAAAGGTCGAGTCCATTATCTGAAACGTCTGCGAGAAATAGCAGACCAGCATCAGATCACACTCTTTCATGTCTGCTTCTTCGACTACTTCAGTGCCGTTCCCTGGTTGGCCCGCTTAAGCGGAGCAAAACACATACTCTTCGAACAATTAAACAGCGGCGAACTCACTGCCACCTCCTGGAAGAAGCAACTGATTCGGCTTCGTGGAGCGCTGGCGACGCAGCCCGCGGTTAAAGTTATTGCCATCTCCAACTTTGTTAAAGCACAGCTTATCGAATGCGGTGTGCCGGTCGAGAAAATCATTGTGCGTCATCTGGGAGTCGATACAAATCGGTTCTTTCCCAATTCAGCGGCGCGGAGATCCTGGGCAACAGACCTCGAAATCCAACCTGAAGAAATCATTGTTTCAACTGTCTCGGTTTTGCGTGCCTTTAAGAACCCTCAGACGATAGTTCGAGCGTGCGGCCTGCTCGCAAAGCGATCGCTAGCGTTCAGGTTGCTGGTTGCCGGAGACGGCGCCCTGTTGAGCGACTTACAAGAGCTCGCGGTTGATATGGGCGCCGCCGATCGTATTCATTGGTTGGGCTACTGCGCCGATCCGGCGAGCCTTCTTCAGGCTTCAGATGTTTTCGTCCTGGCCTCCACAGGCGAAGCATTTGGTTTGGTGCTGGCTGAAGCAATGGCCTGCGGCGTGCCTGTTGTCGGCAGTCGCAGCGGTGCGATTCCCGAGATTGTTGAGGATCGTGTTACTGGCTTGCTCGCAACTCCTCGAGATGAAGTTTCCTTTGCCGATGCGATTGAAAAACTTAGTAGAGATGCGCGGCTTCGCAAGGAGATGGGCGCAAATAGCCTCACCCGGGTGCGGGAAAAATTTACCGTCGAACGAGTTGCCGGAGACACGTTGCGAATCTATGAGTCATTGTAAAGCAAACTGTTAGTTTGCGACGGTGCGTTGCCACCCAGCTGATGGAGGGATAAGTCATCGAGTTTCGTTTAGAAAGCGGACTTGTCCGCCGGTCGCGGGGCGGGGCACAAGTGCCCTATCTAAACGGGTAGATTCTCTAATGTTCACCGCAAACTAACAGTTTGCTTTACACAGCTTTAGTTCGCAGGTAACCCCATTGCATGGGAGCATCGCGGAATTCCGCAACTGCCGTGCGCTGCGTGAGACGATCGAAATTCCTGAGTAGCGGGAAAGCGGCTGCGTCGCGCTCCTCTGTGTCGACCAGAGTGATCTCGTGAGTCGCCGCAAAGCGCGCGAGTATCGTCGGGGTAATGGTTGGATCAATCATGTCGTGCAGTTCGACTAGCAAGTCGCTCTTTTTAATTTCGGGCGCACGAACGGGATCGAGAAGGTGCAGCTCACAACCCTCACAATCACAGACGATGAGTGTACGCCCGATTATCAAACTATTCAGTCTCAGATGGTCACATTCGCCCTCCACCACAACGCGGTCGGCAACTTCATTTGTCTGGGCCAACCTGGTGCACAGTTCTCGCGCCCGTGGATCGATGTCGAAGGCATGCACCCGAGCTCGAGGTAAACGCAGCGCTAAGCCAACCGCGTAGTATCCTTCCGCACAACCCACATCAATAACAGTCTCGTAATCACGAGTAAGAATCTGTCCCAGGACTTCGTGAAGCTCAGCCTCATAAGAGCCGAGCAGCTTTGGGACGAGGCTGCTGCAGACGGCTTCCGAAACGTAAGTCATGCCGCTGAAGGGACCGCCCTGCACTATCAGACCATGCTCCTTTTCGAGCATTCGACTGACGCGCTTGAGTCTGCGTTCGGTAAGAGACTCTTGAACGCTGCGATAAGGGCCTGGTAGCCAACGACGAAGAGCAGCCTTTAGCGAGTCCTTTTTCATTGGCGTCGGTCAAGAACAGCGAGTTTACATGAGAATTTGATAAGCGCAGCGCCAGCCTCTAGGGCTGCCTTCCCGGCAAACTGTCGATCCCGAATGGGCGAGCTGCCGCACGCACGGTAACAGCGCCATTGTCGCGAAAACAATAGGCTTGCACGAATTCCGGCCGGCTCTTCGAGCTGGATACCCGTAAACCTTTACGCTCCAACGTTATTGCAGCTCTCTGGAGGTTTTTAGGCTTTGTTCGATTGTGTCAGAAAGACAGTGTTGGTTTTAACGTAATTTGTGCAATAATAACTGCGTTGGACCCGACCCCGGCACATGGCCGGCCCCAGCCAATCTCCGGTTGTTCCTCGAACCCGACTTCCTCAACCGGATTATCCAAAAAGTAAAACGCATTGCCAGGTTGCTGTTCAGGCAATCCAGGTGTGCTTCGCATGACTCAGGCCCCCTCGTAACTGGCAAGGAGGATCGTCACTCGCGCGGAACACCGCGTGGACCACGACTGTTCCACCTCGCTCACCGATAAACGGCAAACCTGTCGCAAGGCAGGGACGCAAAGTCAGGAGTCTCTCTCACCGGAGATCGTCCGACTACCGAAGTGAGGATTAGATGTTCTTTCATGTTCTCGCGGGACGTCTATGCAAACTAAGCATAGCGCTTACCTTCCTGCTCCTTTCTTTTGGAATCACATATAACGTTAGCGCCGCAACAATAGTCGTGCCCGAAGGCGGCGACCTGCAGGCAGCGATCAACGCCTCGAACTGCGGCGATGAGATTGTATTGCAAGCAGGAGCGACCTTCGCCGGCAACTTCATATTGCGCTACAAGGGACCCTGTAGCGGTACCGATTCCGATTACATAACAATTCGTACGTCGAATCTAAGCGGGATTACTCCGCCGGGAACTCGTATCACGCCTGCGCAAGCTTCGAGCATGCCAACTGTCCTGGCTAATAGCTCCTATCCAGCCCTTGAAGCCGAACCGAATGCACATCACTACAAGTTGATTGGAATCAATTTCGTTAACGTTGGTGGCGCCGTTTTTACGCCCGAGATCATCATACTCGGGAAACGATCAAGCGGCGGCGACATTCCATTTTCACAGCATCCACATCACATCGTGTTTGACAGAGACTGGATCCACGAAGCAACGAACGACACGATAACTCCGGATTCGGCAGCCACAACCTCAGATCGAGGAATGGACATCAACGCTACGGACATCACCGTAACTGAATGTCGAATTGCAGGCTTTCGAGCCTACATTGCGACCAACGGGCCTGGCTCGTCGGAAGCCTCAAATGCGATACTTTTTCCTTATTCAGCGCTTCGAGTAAACGTAGCCAACACCTATCTGGAGGCGTGGTTCTCGCCAATATTTTTTGGCGGCTCCGGCGGCGAAACACCGAATTCAGCGACAATTTCCAACCCTACCTTTAATCCCGTCACCAACGCGGGCTCAGCGACCTTTTCCACCGTGCAGAATTTGAACGTGGGAGACTTGGTCGCCTTCAAAACCACGGGAGGAACCCAACCTCCTGGAGCTGTCTGCTCAAATTGTCCTTGCGTGGCTGAGATTGCGAAAGTAACCGCGATCAGTGGAAACATGGTGAGCTACGTTGCAGCTGGCGCAAAGGGCGACCTGAACAAAGGTAATCCACTGCGACAGGTTCCGGATGCTCCGGGTGAGGCCACCTGGAATGGCTATCTGAATCAAGACATAACAATTCAACGCTCGCAAATTGTCTTGAACTTTATCTCCACCGAATGGGAGTGGACCAATTCCGGAGGTGATCCCACTACGCTGCCACGCTCGCAGCAGCTTAGATTTGGTCATGGGCCGAAGGCATTCATAGAAATCAAGATGGCCCGGAACGTCACGATTTTTGCGAACACGTTTGAGGGTTGGCACAATGCTATCGTGCTAACAGCGCGGAACCAGGGAAGTACGGTCACCGGAAATGCTTTTCCATGGTCTGGCCTGTTCAATATCAACATTACCAATAACTATTTCAAGCGTACGCTCAACTGGAATCGCCAGTTCAGCGGTCTGATCGGCGGGCCGGCCCTGGAGGATTCAGAGTTTACGACAGTACGAAGCGGCCCTATTAACATCTCAAACAATCTCTTCGACTCCGGCGTTGAGGAAGCTTTCCTCAGCATGACTTCCGCCGACAACATTACTTTGTCGCACAACACCTACCCGGGCAGTGCGACGCCTCTGGGTCGGGCCAGTATGATCTTTGCCCATACCACCACCAGTAATGGTTTCGTCTTTAAGGACAACATTCTGGGTCACAATGAATACGGAATGAACTGCCAGTCAGCGCCTGCAGGTGGCTGTTGGCCCAATCTCCAGATGGCGCGCAACGTGATCATTGACAACCGCTCTGATGCAGGCAAGATTGGTGATGGCCCACTAACCGCCCGGTATCCCAATGACCTTATTGCTTCGGCTCAGCAGGCCGTTGGTTTTAGTGACCCTGCAGCAGGGAACTATCGCCTCGCCGCCAACAGCCCATTCAAGGGACAAGGCAGTGACGGCACTGATCCAGGTGTCGACATGGATCAGCTAGTGGCGGCATTAGGTGGCACACTTCCGCCGCCTTCGCCTACGCCAACGGCTAGTCCGAGTCCAACCCCGGTTCCAACACCAATACCCTCGCCGAGTCCCACTCCTGGCCCAGGGCAGTCAGGTGAAACGGTATGGGTCTCAGGTGTCTTGCCGAGCGGCGCGACCGCCTACGGTGACACTGACGGTTGGAGCTGGAGTAGTAATAATCCTCAACCCTATCTCGCCCCGCTCGCGCACCAGTCAATTGTTTCCGGCGGCACGCACCAGCATTACTTTGCAAACGCGAGTTCGACTCTGACGTTGAATACCGGCGAAATGCTGTATACGTACGTCTATCTGGATCCGGTCAATCCGCCGAGCGAGATCATGTTGCAGTGGTCCACTAGAGCTCTTGAGTTTGACCATCGCGCTTACTGGGGCGCCAACAATATCCCGTGGGGAACAGCGGGCACCGAGAGCCAGCGCTATATGGGACCGTTGCCCGCCACCGGTCAATGGGTGCGGCTTGAAGTTCCTGCCAGCCAGGTTGGCCTGGAATGGAGTACGGTCAGCGGCATGGCTTTTACTCTGTATGGAGGAAAGGCAAGCTGGGATCGGACGGGAAAGGGCGGCGGGAATCTCTTCAGAATGATGACCTCGTCGGAAGATGGAACAGGTCAGGCTATCGCCATGAATCTGACAAAACAAACCACGTATTTCGAGGTCACGACTCCAGAAAACCTCGGTGCTGACAAACGAACTCGCGTGAGTTTATTCGGAATGGGCATTACGGCCACAGCCGCGAACAGCGACACGAGTAATGACCTTCAAATGGGCAACAACCATATACCAAACTTTGCTGAGTCCGTCACAGTTGAAGCGCGTTTGAGTAATGGGCAACTTGTAAGTTTGCCAGTGGAATTTGTTGGCACTCACTCCGGGATGATTGGTCTTGATCAAGTAACCGTGATGCTAACTCCGGAGCTGAGAGCCGCGGGCACTGTTGCGTTAACTTTGATCATCAACGGGCAAAGAAGCAACTCAGGTACGATCTTCATCCAGTAGCCTGACGTATTGGAAGCCATAGATCCAACCACAGATTACGCCGATTACGCGGATTAAGAACACTTTCACCATTGATTCGTTTGAAATCTGCAAAATCTGGGTAATCTGCGGATTCAGCTTCCGTATTGAATCGTTGTAGGATGTGGGCCACGAGGAATTAAAACGTGGTCAAAACCGGAATCGTTCCTGGGTTATTGCTCTCCCTTTTGACTGCCGTAACAGTGTGTCCTGCGCCGCAGCAGCCGCCTCGCGAATTCTTTGGTATCAGGCCAGGGATGGCTGAGGAAGTTGTTCATCGCCGGTTGCGAAAGATTGCTTCCCAGGAAAAGGAAAAGAAGGAAGAGGAAGAGGCCGGAGAAGGTGGCGAGCAGGAAGTTTGGATCCTCAAGCGTGATTCGAGATACAAATACCTGATTACCAAGTTTAATCGGGAACACCGGTTAAGCTGGCTCACCGTGGTAGCTCAGCCCCAGCGAGTTCGTTATGCCGACATCGCCAGTCTCGATCTGGCTACGAAAGCGACCGACGGTATCAACTACTCTTATAAATGGAAACTGGAAGCAAGCAAGCAACATCCTGCGTCTCTGATAATCGCTCGTGGTAGCAGTCCCGAATTCTTAACATCTTACTCGGTCTACCACAGTCGATAGACGGACTCGATAGTCGACAGGGTCCAGGATTTGAGGTAGGTCAATTGGTGGGCACCAGAGCTTCGCGCGCATCGACCAAGAGTCCATTTCCAGCCTGCGGAGCAGCCGACAGCGTAGAGCCTGGGGTGGAGCGTAGCGAAACCCCAGGTTAATGGCAGACAGAAAACGCCAGCCCGCGTGGGCGAAAGCGTTTCCTGCGCAATGTCGCTATCGCCCGCTCGCGCGGGCTCTGGTCTTTTGAATTCACGATCCTGGGGTTTCGCTACGCTCCACCCCAGGCTCTATGCTGTCGCCTGCTGCGCAGGCTGTGTTGGGTTCTGTCGCAGCACGGCCTTTTGTGCAAAGCTCTTTCATCAGACTCTCCGCCAGCAGAGAAACTCGAAAAACCTTGAAAAGATGGGCAATTCTCACGGAATCAAGGCCCCTTTGACCATTTAGATTCAATTGAGTCATCCGACTTATCGGATGGCCAATTGATGCGACTAGCGGTATTTCGATCTCGGATCAGCATTGTTTTTGGTTAGGGAATTTGCCCTTTCCTGCCGAAAAATACCCAAGACACTACGCCCACTTGAGTGCCCTATGAACCTTTCCGGCATCCCCGCCCGCAAGCACCTGTGGCAAGTGTTTGCCATCTCCTCCGCGCTCATTTTTGTGTACGCCACAGTCCTCGGGAAGCTTGGCCACGACTGGTGGACTGACGAGAACTATTCCCACGGTCTGCTTATTCCGTTCATCATCGTTGTTATTCTTTGGAGCCAGCGAGAACGACTAACGCGAGCGGCACGACGCCCCTCCTTGGCATTGGGACTTGGTGCGGTGTTATGTGCCCTGCTAGCTCTTTGGGCGGGCACTGCGGGCGCTGAACTCTACCTGCAACGGACTTCATTGGTCCTGATGCTGGCCGGGACTGTCTTGTATTTCTGGGGCTTCAAGGTCCTCAGGTTATTGGCCGTCTCGACATTTTTGCTGCTGCTGGCGATTCCGATACCCGCAATAATTTTCAACAAGCTAGCTTTTCCGCTGCAGCTGTTTGCATCACGTTGTGCCGTGTGGGCCATGACCCTATTTGATATTCCCGTGCTAAGGCAGGGGAACGTCATTGAGCTGATCCCACTTGGCGCGCGGGAGACCAAGAAGCTGGAGGTCGTTGAGGCATGCAGTGGTATACGCTCCCTGATGACGCTCGTTACCTTGGCTGTTGTCTTCGCGTATTTCACACATCCGCGCGGGGATATGCCCGGAAATTCGGACGATGGTCACGGGTCAGCGAGCACAAATTCCAGCCTCGCCGCTCGGGTTGCATCGCAGCTATCCAGATTGAAGAGCTACGGTTTTTGGCGCTCCACGATCATCGTGTTCTCGGCCGTACCAATCGCGATCTTTACCAACGCGCTGCGAGTTAGCGGCACGGGAGTACTCGCCCGCTATTACGGAACGCGAGTCGCAGACGGGTTCTTCCACAGCTTTTCGGGTTGGGTAATCTACGTCGTCGCGTTTCTCATGTTATTTGGCGTGGGCTGGCTGCTTGATCGGCTTAAGCCTGCCAGAACGGCAGCAACCGAGTCTTCGCGTGAGTTTGCAGCTGCCACCGTCCAGTTTGCGCAAGCGGAAGGAGCGGAATAGTGAAAGCCGGGCGCTTCGCAATCTTGTTTGTGGTGTTGCTGACTGGTGGCGTTGCTGTTAACGCCTGGGAGTATCTTGGTGAGGCACGCGTTGAGCGCAAGCAGCTAAGAGAGTTTCCCAAACAGGTTGGAGCGTGGGAACAGACTGGCGGCGACGAACAGTTTGATAAGGAAACACTTGCCGTCCTGCGCGCCAGCGATTATTTGCTGCGAAACTATCGCGGCGCCGATGGTCGGGTCGTCAACTTTTACGTCGGTTACTACGTGAGTCAACGAGAAGGCGCCACCTATCACAGCCCGCTAAACTGTTTGCCGGGATCCGGCTGGGTGATGAGCGACGGCGGACAAATCACAATCACGCCAAAGGGGCGATCTCCTTTCATAGCCAACCGGTATCTGATCCAAAATGGCGACCGCAAGCAGGTGCTGGTCTATTGGTATCAGGGCCGCGGCCGTGCGGTCGCAAGCGAATATTGGGGGAAAATTTATACAGTGTTTGACAGTGTCCGCTTGCGGCGATCGGACGGTGCGATGGTCCGAGTTACGACCCCCGTTAATGGTTCTGAGCCCGCCGCGCTCAACGCTGCCGCCGATCTGGCCGCCAACTCTTCTTCCATCCTTCCTGAATTCATCCCGGATTAAACTTGTTGGACCAGGACGACGCGCCTCAGTATCCGCGATTTGCGGAAAGCCTTTGCAATTAACCCTTTCATCAAGTTGTCTCCACTCTCGCGAACAATCAAGTGGCAATGCCCGTCACTGATACGCAAGCGGGAGCAATACCCAGAGACCGACGAGAGGAAAAGAAATGAAAACGGAGTGCCGATCTAGAGTTTATTACGCCACCCTTCTGTCTGTCCTTCTAGCCGCGATTTTTGCAATAGGCGGCTGCACCAATCCCGAAAAAGCCAAAATAGCGCACGTCCAAAAAGGCGATGCCTACCTGAAGGAAGAAAAGTTTCAGGAAGCGTCGCTCGAATATCGCAACGCTGTTCAGCTTGACGACAAGCTCGCTTCGGCCCACTGGGGCCTGGCTCGCGCTTACGAGGGACTCCAGCGTTTTCAGGAAGCCTTCGAAGAACTTCGGAAGACTACCGAACTCGATGCAGACAATCTCGACGCGCGCGTGAAACTCGGCAACTACTACATCGCCGCTGCCAAAGGACACCCCGAGATGGTTGCTGAAGCCGAGCGAATGGCCAAGCAAATTCTGCAAAAGAATTCCAATCACATCGAAGGTCACATTCTGATGGGCAGCGTACTTTATGCGCGGGGTGAACGCGACCAGGCATTTGCTGAGATCAATCACGCCATCGAGCTGGAGCCGAAACGCGTTGAGTCGTATCTGAGCCTGTCGCGCTTCTACATCGTCATCAATGATCGCTCGAAAGCTGAAGAGACTTTTCAACGTGCAATCGCCGTCAATCCGAACTCTGGACTGGCCCATACCGAATACGGCAAGTTTCTGGTCCAGTCGAACCGGCTGGCCGAAGCCGAAGCAGCAATGATCAAAGCGGTCGAGGTGGAACCGAACAATCGCGCCTCGCGTTTTATTCTCGCCAGCTTCTATCTCGTCAACAAACAGTTGGACAAGGCCGAAGTCGCTTACAAGGCCCTCGCCGAACTCGACAAGGATAAACCTGAAGGCCGAGCGGTGCTGGCTGATTTCTACTCCTCAATCAACCGGCTGGACGAAGCCGTCAGTATCTACCAGGAGATTGTGACCAAGTCGCCTGACTTCACTCAGGGCCGTTATCGGCTGGGAGAAATCATGCTTATGCGCGGTGACACGCAGGGCGCAATGGCACAAGTCGATGAAGTACTGAAAAAGGATCAACATGACAGACAGGCGCTGTTGCTGCGCGCGCGGGTTCGCGCCCAGACGGGCCAGTCTGACGACTTACAAGCTGCTGTCGAGGATCTAAAAGAGGTACTCGTGCAGGAGCCAAACTCGCGTGCGGGTCTCTACTTTATGGCCCAAGTTAATTTCAATCTGGGCAATATCGATCAAGCGCGAGCGTTTGCAGGCGATCTCGATCGCAACTATCCCGATTACCTGCCGGCAAAGTTGATTCAGGTGCAAATCGACCTGGCGCAGGGCGACAGCAAGACAGCGCAACGTCTTGCGTCGGAGCTATTAGATCGTCTCAACCAAACCGCTCCTGATCGACAGAGTTCGCCACAGATGCTTGCTGAACTCCGCGCAAAGGCGTATCTCGCCCGCGGGTCTGCGATGCTCGAACAAAGAAATGTTGAAGGCGCGCGAAAAGACTTCCTGATGGCCCGCGATGCCGCGCCGAAAGACACTTTCCCATATATCAATCTTGCGGGAGTTGCTTTGGCTGAAAACAAGGTCGATGAAGCTCTCGGCTTCTACGACAATGCATTGTCAATCGACCGTACAAACTTCAACGCCCTGAGTGGACTGATCAGGCTTTACGCCCAAAGCAATGAACTGAATAAAGCGCACGCCAGAATCGATCAGGTGCTTAGCGCCTATCCAAACAATGCGTCGCTTCATTACCTCAAAGCGCAGGCCTATGGATTTGAACGCAACTCGGCGCAGGCCGAAGCTGAACTCCGCAAGACCCTGGAACTCGATCCGAACTACATCGCAGCGTACTCCGCGCTAGGAGCTCTATTCATCAACACCAACCAGCAGGACCGGGCTATTGCTGAGTATCAGAAGATTCTCGAGCGTCGCCCGGACAATGCAACTGCCTACACATTGATCGGAATGCTCAACAACTCGCGGCAGAACTACGATGCCGCCGCCGACAGTTATCGGAAGGCTTTGCTGAAAGATCAGAATGCGGTGATTGCGGCGAATAACCTCGCCTGGCTGTACGCAGTCAATGGCAAAGGCAATCTGGACGAAGCAGTGCGCCTTGCCCAGGGTGTCGTCCAAAAGAATCCAAACATCCCCGGCTTTATCGACACGCTTGGTTGGGTCTACTACAAAAAAGGCCTCTACACCGCTGCGGTGGAGCAATTGCAAAAGGCGGTGGATCTCGATGAACGCGCAGCCAAGAGCATAAACGGAAGCGCCGCCCCGAATTATCACTACCACCTTGGCATGGCTTTGAAGGCCAAAGGTGACAAAGAGGCTGCGAGACGTGAGCTCGAGCAAGCCGTCCGGTTAAGCGAGAAAGCGCCGTTTGCGGAAGCCGGTGAAGCGCGAAGCGTTTTGGCCAGCCTTTAGAACTAGGCGGCAGGAGCAGGCGGCAGGAGCAGGTTAAAAACCAGTCGGCAGGAGCAGGCAGCAGGAGCAGGTTAAGACTTTCTATCACGAGCAGGATTAGGACCAGGAAGTCGTCGAGGAGAGTAGTGATGAGTGTTGAATTCAGGCAAAGGCGACCAGGTGAATACGCGAAGATTGCCTGGAAGCGAAAATGGTTGATTCTCTTCCCAGCGATTGCGATCGCGACGGCGGTGGCAGGTGTCGTTTGGCAATTGCCTGACGTCTATGAGTCGTCGACGCTGATCGTGGTCAAACCCTCGACGCTGCCAAATTCCGTTGTCCCGACGATTACTGAAGACAGCCTGACGCGCCAGATAAATAGTATCGCGCAAGTGGTCACCAGCCGTAGCTCGCTCGAGCCGCTGATTACCAAATACGAACTTTACAAAACAGAACGACAGCGCGGCGAGCCGATGGAAACGCTCATCGACTATATGCGCACGAGCATCAAGGTCGAGGTGAACACCAGCCGCAACGATATCACCAACGGTTTCAACATCACCTACCGCGGCCGAAACGCAAAAACCACGCAAGCGGTCACCGCGGAACTCGCCAGCAAATACATCAACGAGCAAACGCAGAACACGATCAACTCAACCACATCCGCAAAACAATTCATCGACCAGCAGGTCAACCAGACGAAGGAAGAGCTTGACGCGGTCGACAGGCAGCGCCTTGACTTCATGCAAAACAACGTCGGTAACCTGCCGTCGGAAGCTGCTTCTCTTGTCGGTCAACTCTCAGGGTTGCGCGAGCAACAGAAGGCTTATATCGCCGAAGTCGGCCGTTTTCAGGATCGACGGTCCGCGCTTAGCAGCCAGCTCGCATTGGTAAAGAAAACTTCGGAACAGGCGAAAGAGGATATTGCCGAGAATACGACCGATCCCAAGACTACGCTTGCCTGGGCCCAGCTTGTTTCGCGTAAGGCTGATTTGGAATCGCAGTTAACGCGCATGTTGACGGAGCTGCGGCCCAAACACCCTGACGTGCTGGCGAAACAGGCCGAGGTCGATTCCGTTCGCGAGGCAATGGACCAGATGATTGCAGACTGGAAGCAGCGCATTAAGGAGAAACAAGACAAGCTTCGCGATCGTCCTGACCTGACAGTTGGGAATCTCGAAGCGGAATTGCAGTTGGTGGATGGCGAGATCAAGCGCGGTCAGGGCGTGCTTAGCGACCTCGACAAACAGATCGGCGAGGTGATGGAACGAATCAATAACGTTCCGGGCGCAGAAGTAACTCTGGGTGCGCTGGATCGCGACTATCAAACGAAGAAAGCTCAATACGATGCGCTCCTTATGCAGGCCCAGAAGATTGGCTTGGGCGCCGATGCCGCCAGTCAACAGCAAGGCGAAGGCATTCAGGTGGTCGACCCGGCTAACCTGCCGGCCCGCCCCGTGGCTCCAAAGCGTTTGCTGCTGATGGTTGCTGGAGTAGCGATAGGTCTCGCAGCCGGTCTCCTGTTGGCCGGACTATTCGAAGTGCCGCGTCTGCTCACGATTCAAACCAGCGAAGACGCTGCCTACTACACGTCTCTCCCGGTGCTCATGACCGTTCCCGAATTATTGACGCCGCAAGAAGCGCGAAGCATTCCGCGTCGGCACAAGTTGTTGTTGGCCACGGCGGTTGCCGCAATGTTTCTGGCGATACCAGCGCTGGCGCTGATTTTGAAGCTAACCCAGGTTTTCGAGCGCTTCGCAGTCTAGAAGCGGGGTCTGTCAGTACCACCTGCGATAGCGGGTGGGTTCTGGTCGGTTGGTAAAGAACACGTTTGGAGGTTACGAAGTGTACGCAGAATTCTACGGGCTAAGAGAATTGCCTTTCGCACTGACTCCCGATCCCCGCTTCATCTATTTCACTCCATCGCACACCGAAGTGATGGCCAACCTTCACTACGGAATTGAGAGTGGAAAGGGTTTGGTCGTTGTAACGGGCGAAGTCGGAACCGGCAAGACCACGATTCTACGCTGGATGATGCAACGATTGGAACGGAGTGTCCAGGTGGCTTACATCTTCAATCCGCGTTTGTCGGTAACGGAGTTTTACCAGCACGTGGCGTCGTTGCTCGACGTGCAAAAGTGGGAAACGAAGCCGGAGCTTCTGGTGGCATTGGGCCAGGCGCTGGAATCGCGCCACTCGCGCGGACTGCGCACAGTCTTGATTATCGACGAAGCGCAGGGGCTGTCACCCAGCGTTCTAGAAGAGATCCGTCTGCTCTCAAACTTTGAATCGAACACAGCCAAGCAACTTCAGATTGTTCTTGCCGGTCAGCCGGAATTGCGCAACGTATTGAACAACCCGGAGCTGCGACAGCTCAAACAACGAGTCGCGCTTCGCTGTGTCATCAAGCCCTTGTCAAGCGTCGAGGACACTGATCGTTACATTACCTCTCGCCTGCTTGTCAGCGGCGCTGAGCGCACTGACATTTTTTCGCCGGATGCGATTGATTACATCTATCGCTGCACTGAAGGCATTCCGCGAAACATCAACAACCTATGCGACAACGCTATGCTGGCCGGCTATGCCGCGGGCGACCTAACGATTGGCCGCTCGATCATCGAAGAGGTTGCCGAAACTTTCGACATGCTGCCGCGCCAGGAGCGCCGCGTTCAGGCCAATGTAGACGTTCCAGTCCGAATCTTTTCCGACGCGAATCGCGCGGAACTTTGGGCCGCCGGGAACGGATCGGGCGAACCAAGCAACTGAAGTCGGAACAGATTTGGAGTGTGCCTATAGAAACCCACTCCAAAGAGTTTCTTGTTCTTAGGGAGAGCTAATGGGCAGAGTTTACGACGCATTAAAACGCGCAAATGCCTCCGGGGCGGGAAGTGCCCGACCTCGACAGCTACCAGATTCACCACCGCCTCGCGGAGAGATCCGCACTCACGGAATAGTCCCCTCAGGAAAGGAAATTGAAGAACAGATATTTAGTGTTTCTTCCATCCTTACGCCACGGGAAGATGCCGTGAAGAGTTCAGCGTTCACTGCGCACACTGCGAATGCTTCTGACGGGATGGCACTCCCCGAAGGAAATGCCTCGCGTGCTGCTGGGGCAACTTTGAACGCTGCCAGGCCGGCGCGCGCGACGGGTCTCGTCTCTTACGATGTGGATCCGGCGCGCGTCGAGCCTCACCTTGTAGCTATCACGCAACCGCGGTCTGCGTACTGTGAACAGTTTCGTTCTCTGCGTACCAGGATTTTACAGGCGGGCGAGCGAGAGCAGATGCACACCTTTGTGATTACCAGCGCGGGAATGGGCGAAGGCAAGACCTTGACGGCGCTGAACCTGGCTTGGTTGCTCGCACAGACTGAAGGAGTGCGCGCGCTCTTGATTGATAGTGACCTCCGGCAGCCCTGCGCTACTGAATACCTCGCCATTGATGCGCCGCGTGGACTTTCGGAAGTGTTGGGCGGGGAACTTAGCCTCCGCGAGGCCGTGGTTCGTCTCGATCCCGCCGGACTTTACCTTCTACCTGGCGGCCAGGCGCGCGACGATGTGGCCGAACTACTGTCGGGTCCAACCTACGCCGGAGTGATTGCCGAGGCACGGCGCCTGTTTGATTTCATCATCATCGATGCGCCGCCACTCGGAATCTTTACCGACGCAAATGTTCTCATCAACCGAGCTGATGGAGCGCTGATGGTGGTGCGTGCTGGTGCAACACGCTACGCAATTGTCGACAGGTTATTGGAAGAGTTACCCCGCGAAAGGATGCTGGGAGTTGTTCTAAATCGCGCGGACGAAGGACTCGAATCCAACGCCTACTACTATCAAAAGCAAAACTACCGGCACCAAAGAGTCTTGCCTCCCGAAGAAAAACTCCGGCTGGTGAATGACCCGCTCGATTCTGAATCGCAAACCGAGGTGGCCCTGGCAAGTTGAGAGCTTCTCGCGCAAATACCCGCTCTGTCTTACTGCTTCTCGCGGAAGCTGCGGTCGTGTTCGGCGCGATTGTGGCCGCAGTGTATTTGAGACTGGGCGTCGAGGATTCTCACAACGAACTAATGTTGCGGCAGGGTCTTCTGAAAGCCGCCCTCGCCACAGTTTTCTGTCTCGCGGCTTTCTATTTGTTCGATCTCTACGACTTTATTGTCATGCACGACCGGCGCGAACTGGTGCTCCGATTAGTACAAGCGCTTGGCCTGGCGTGGGTGGCGTTGGCGCTGACCTTTTATGCTTTTCCCCAACTGATGTTGGGACGTGGCATTTCGCTCATCGCCTTGCCAATGGCGCTCGGGTTGATGGTTAGCTGGCGAATTTCAATTCACTGGCTGCTGGGCCATCCTGATTTTGGCGAGAAAATATTGATCGTAGGCTCCGGAACATTGGCTGTCGAAGTCGCGCGCGAGATGCTCGATCGGCCTGACGCCGGCTACCGCATCGCAGGTTTCGTGGGTAGCGATCCTGAACTTTTGGGCAAGAGTCTAATAAACCCTCGCGTAATCGGTCTGACTTCGGAGTTGGATCAAATTGTCAGGCGAGAGGGTATTGATCGCATTGTGGTGGCGATGGGCGAGCGGCGCGGACAGTTACCGACGAATGAGTTGTTGCAGTTGAGTCTGGCGGGCACGGTAAACATCGAAGAGGGAGCATCGTTCTATGAGCGCGTCACCGGACGAGTTTCACTGAATATGATCCGTCCTTCATGGTTGATTTTTTCCAGCCGCGGCAGACAGGCACGACTCTCGGGAATAGCACGGAACATTGTGCATCGCCTGGTGGCGCTCGTTGGGGGCCTGTTTTCGCTCCCGATCGCCCTCGTGACAGCCATTCTGATTAAGCTCGAGTCACGCGGTCCCGTTCTCTACCGCCAGGAACGAGTTGGGAAAAACGGCGGCAAGTTTACCGTTATGAAGTTTCGTTCGATGCGCCTCGACGCAGAGAAGGCCGGACCGGTTTGGGCCAGCGCCGATGACGACCGCACGACTCGCGTTGGACGGGTGATTCGCAAGCTTCGTATCGATGAGATACCGCAGTTCTGGAATATCTTTCGCGGCGACATGGACTTCGTCGGACCGCGTCCTGAGCGTCCGCATTTTGTTTCTCAGCTTGCGGAAGAGATTCCGTACTACGAACAGCGTCATCTGATCGCACCGGGCCTGACAGGGTGGGCGCAGATCAAGTATCCGTACGGGGCTTCTGTTGAGGATGCGCGGCAGAAGCTTCAGTACGATCTTTACTACATCAAGAATCAGAGCTTGAAACTCGACGCTATAGTTTTGTTTGAAACGATAAAGATTATTCTCTTCGGTCGAGGTCGTTAGTCCGTCAAACTCTGGGAGCGTGACTAACCGCCCTGGTGGTATGAAGCCGGACAAGTGGATCCCGGGTCTTTGGAGGTTGGAATGAGAAAAATGAACAGATTCCTGGCCGTGTTAATGGTCGCCGCGGTTATTGGTTCTTCGAGTATCGTGTTTGCCCAAACGCCGGATGGGACGGGCAACAAGACACGTCAAAGATTTGCGACGAAGACCGATCCTGCTAAACCCGATCAGGACGTGACTGCCAAATCTGCAAAGCCTACTACCACTGGCAATAACAGCCCGACGGACCAGAAGGCTGCGAAGGATTCAGACGAGAAAAAGCCGGAAAACAATTCGACGCCTGCGCCATCTGATTCAAAGAAGACTGATGACGGAGACGTGCTTGTTGGTGCAACACCTTCGAATGCTCCCGAAGAGGCTCAAACAAATCGGCATGAACAGGCATCGGAAGAAGCAGCCATCGTGCCTTACTACAACAACTTCTTCAACACCTATCGGCTCGGGCCCGAAGACGTGATTTCGGTTAGCGTGTTTGGACAGGATCGCTATTCTCGAGCGGGGATCATGATTCCACCGAGTGGCCGCATATCATTGGCGCTGATTCCCGGTGGAGTTTTCGTTAACGGCAAGACGGTAGACGAGGTTGCTGAGACGATCAGGAAGCGTTACGACGAATACATCATTGACCCGCAGGTTTCAGTCTCGCTCGATAAAGCCTCATCGTATCGCTACAGCGTGATTGGCGATGTGGGCCAGCCTGGTATTCGGATGATGACTCACCGCATGACTGTAACGGAAGCGCTGGGTGAGGCGGGCGGCATCCTTTCAACTGGGGATCGAAGCAAGGTCGTTGTTCTGCGCCGGCAGGCGGACGGCAATCTAACGCCGATCGCAGTAAACGTCAGCGCGATATACAAAGGCAAGGCTCCAGACACGACCTATCTCGTTCCCGGCGATCAGGTAATAGTTCCCGGAAACAAGTTGAAGACTTTCCAAAAGATTATGACCTTCTTTCCGATTCTTAGCTTCGCTCGGATTTTCACCGGAGGAGTGCTTTAGGGCAGGAGCAGACGGCAGGAGCAGGGATCAGGAGCAGACGGCAGGAGCAGACGGCAGGTCAGAGGCTAGCTGCGGTCCAATGGAGTCCGTATCACCTCGCGGTAGCGGATGAGTGATCTGACTGGTTGCAGATGTCGAAGATTTGCGGCTCTGCCGCACAGTGCGGAAAGGCTAAGCCTTTCCGAGGCTCTTTTGAATGATTGAGGCTGTGCCTCATGAATCGGAGGAGTAGCCTCCAGTAGTCTTTGAGACCTAGCAGTAAGGCAAAGCCGTACCGCACTGTGCGGCGGCAAAGCAGCATACGCCAGATCTCAATAACTAGAACAGCGCAATACTTATGAGCCTACCCAAACTTGACCCTAAAAGTGCAGCCCCGACGTACTGCCTACTGCTTACTGCCTTCTGCCTTCTTCTTCCTTCAACGGCCTTTGCCTCAAACGGCGCCTGGACCAAACAACGCTCTGGTTCACTCGCCTGGTTCCATTCCGTGTTCTTCGTGAATCAGAATCGCGGCTGGGCCGTGGGCAGTCGCGGCACGTTACTCTCAACCAACGACGGCGGCAAGACTTGGCAGAAATCTAATCCCACCGAAGATGTTATTCGCGACGTCTATTTCAACGACGAACTCAACGGGTGGTTGGTTTGTGAGAGAAATATCTACGACCTTCAATCAAATGACGAGCCGCGGGCTTACCTGATGAAAACCAGCGACGGTGGTGAGCATTGGAAACTTGCGAATATCCGCGGCACCGACTTTGATGCTCGGCTGATGCGGGCCATTTTCACCCGCGCTGGACGGGGATGGGCTTTTGGTGAGGGTGGCGCGCTCTACACAACGAACGACTCAGGCAATAGTTGGATCAAGCTGCAGGCCCCCACTCGTTATCTTCTTCTTGGCGGCACCTTCATTGACGAAAACATCGGCTGGCTGGTTGGAGCGGGCGCCACTATTTTGCAAACATCAGACGGAGGCGAAACCTGGCATCGCTCGCCGATTCCGGCGACCAACCAGCTTCGTTTCAATGCCACTTCTTTTGTAAACGCGAAATTGGGTTGGGCCGTTGGTACTGGTGGCAGCGTCTATCGCACCATGAATGGTGGTCGCAGCTGGCAGTCACAACCTTCGGGCGTGACGGTCGATCTGTCGGACGTTAAGTTTCTTGATCCGCTGGAAGGTTGGGCGGTCGGTAGTGAGGGTATTGTTCTACATACCACCGATGGCGGAATGCATTGGCTGAGCGAGCGTAGCCCGACACTTCACCCTCTCGAACGCATCTTCTTCACCGATCGCTCGCACGGCTGGGCCGTAGGCTTCGGCGGCACGATCATTTCCTACGGCAGCTCCTCTGCTCGCATCGAACCACCTCGACTGCGACAATAAATCGAATACCTCCAAATTGCGCCGCCAGGCGCCTCCGTCGTTGGGGAGGACGACTAGCCACGCTTTTTCGTCTGTACCATCACACTTCCTCAGCCGCTCTGTTATTAACTAATAATTCGCATGATCTATTTACCATTTGGCATTTACGATTTACGATGCTCTTTATGCCCGTACCCTTTATTGAAGAGAATGATCAAACACGAGCGCGCCACGAGCATCTCGAGTCTTTGCGTCGACTGGTAGGCAACGTCTATCCCAACAAATTCGAGCGAAGTCACACAATAGATCCCCAACGTGAAGACACGATCACAGCCGTGGTTGAAAAGTATCGGGCGTTTGAGCCGGAAGCGGCGGAAGGTGGTCGTCCGGCTCCGGAAGCAATCGAACTGGCTAACCAGCAGCTGAATCAGATCATCGTTTGCCTTGCTGGACGCATTGCTTCGCCGCCACGGGTGATGGGCAAAGCCGCGTTTGTGCATCTGTCAGATGGCGTCACGCGTGTGCAGATATACCTGAAGCGCGCCGACTTCAGAGGCCTAAGCAATGATGCTGCCGGCGGCGAGGTTGATGGTTGGGAACTCTTCAACCTCCTTGATCATGGCGATTTCATCGGTGTCGAAGGCTATTTGTTCATAACCAAGACCGGCGAATTGTCTGTTCACGTTCAGAAGCTGCAGTTCTTGTCGAAAGCGCTGCTGCCGCTTCCCGACAAGATGCACGGAATTCACGATCCTGAGATCCGGCAACGCCAGCGTTATGCGGATCTCATCGCCGGCAGTCTGAAGTTGGAACGTTCAGACGAGGAACTCACACCGCGCGAAGTCTTCGTGCGCCGCTCGAAAACCATTAGCGAGTTTCGGCGCATACTTGAAGATCACGGGTACGTGGAAGTCGAAACACCGATGCTGACACCAAAGGCCACGGGCGCGGCGGCTAGGGCTTTTGAGACACATCATAATGCTTTAGATATCACTCTTTACGCCCGAATTGCGCCTGAGCTTTACCTGAAGCGTCTGTTAGTCGGGGGATTCGAAAAGGTCTACGAGCTCAATCGCAATTTCCGCAATGAAGGAATTGACCGGACACACAATCCCGAGTTCACCATGCTGGAGTTTTACTGGGCCTACGCGGACGTGAACCAGATGATGGATTTCTGCGAACAGATGTTGTCTTCCACAGTCTTCACAGTGTTGGGCCATCCGCATGTGAAATTTGGCGAACACCAGATTGACTTTGGTCAACCGTTTCAGAGAATGACAATGAGAGAGGCCGTCGCACGATTTGCGCCTGACGAAGAGATTACTGATGAGAACCTATTCGAGTTGTTTGAAGTGCACGTAGAACACAATCTTATTCAGCCAACTCTTATCTATGACTTCCCAAAAATTGTTTCGCCACTCTCCAAAGCCTCACCGGCGGATCCTTCTATCGCGGAACGTTTCGAACTTTTCATCGCGGGTATTGAGTGCGCCAATGGTTTTTCAGAATTGAACGATCCCGTGGAGCAGCATCAACGCTTTATGGACCAAATGACCCGACGAGAGCGGGGCGACGAAGAGGCGATGGTTATGGACGAAGACTACATCCGCGCGCTTTCTTATGGCATGCCGCCCGCCGCTGGCATCGGCGTCGGTGTCGATCGTTTTGTGATGTTGGTTACGGGGCAACCATCCATTAGAGATGTAATTCTATTTCCACACATGCGCCCGGAGCGAAAGCCAGGGGAGCAAGAGGAAAGCAAAAACGCGACGGAAAGTAATTGAAGCACTTCCTCTTGGAAGTTCCGAAGCGCCAAAGGCGCGAACTGTAAAAGCCTGGGGCATCGCCCCAGGATCGCAAAATGGCGGATCCGAGCGCTGAAGGCGCGAAATGGGAAATGCTAATCGGAAACGACAATCCTTGGGTTCAATCATTTCGCGCCTTTGACGCTGAGACCCACCGAGCTAACTTGACTTCTTCGGAGCACTGAACAATAGCAAAAACTAATCCCATACATACCGCTCGTCGAAGCTTATTTCGTACCTTTTGAGGAATTTGCGGTATTCATCCTGAAACGTTACTCGTTGATGATGCAGTTTTTGCCGGGCGATGTACCGTTTGAGAGTTGGCACTTGCGATTGTCCAATCGAAAACGCGCCGTAGCCTTTCTGCCAGTGAAAGTTCCTAAACTCGGATCCCTGGGTTTTAATCCATTTTGATGAGTCAGTCTTAACCTCTTGTACAAGATCTGCAATCGTGATTATTCGACTAAGTGAGAACAGTACATGGATATGATCAGTCGTTCCATCAATCGTAAGGGATGGCGACTTTAGTGACCTAAAGATCTTAGCTATATATCGATGTAGATCTTTTTCTACAGCGTCGTTGATAAAGGGCTCACGATTCTTCGTACTAAAGATGAGGTGGATTAGAACGGACGACAGGGATTGAGGCATTTCTTAAGTCTCATACTTTCGGAATTGTTTCGCGCCCTTCAGCGCTTTAGAGCTTGATGATCATATCTGTACCCAAGGTGTTGGCCCAGGCTTTACAGTTCGAGCCCTTAGCGCTGAAATGCAAGAATTTTTGTTAATGGATTCGATCGGCGAGCCGGCAACTAACGTAGGATTTCGCGCCTTCAGCGCTTTTGTCCATAGCTAGAACTAACCTGGGGCGATGCCCCAGGCTTTTACAGTTCGCGCCTTTGGCGCTGAGGCCTGGAGGTACTGCCGGATTCGGGTTTTCCAGCTGGAATGGCGCTCCCTGAGGAGGTGTTGATTCGCCTTAATTCAGATCGAGGTTGGGAAGTCAGGCTTGCCTCGCGGTTTCGACCTCACTTAGCAGTCATTACCACCTCATGCTAGATTGTTATTGATCAATGATCGAGAAGCTTCTGAGCCAGGACAAACTGCTCAGTGTGCGGGAAGATCTGCGCGCTGCAGGCAAATCTGTGGTTTTCACCAACGGTGTATTCGATCTGTTACACGTCGGCCACGTGCGCTATCTGGCCGCTGCGAGTAGGCTCGGTGATACGTTGGTAGTCGCTATTAATAGCGATCGGACCGTGCGCGAATTGAAAGGCGAGGGACGGCCAATAGTGAATGAGATGGAGCGTGCGGAGATTCTTGCGGCGCTCAGACAAGTAGACTACGTCACCATCTTCGACGACGTTTCACCTCGCTCATTGATAGGCAGACTTATGCCGGACGTGCTGGTGAAAGGCGGCGACTACGGGCTGAATGAAATTCATGGACGGGAAGAAGTGGAGGCTGCCGGCGGTCGCGTAGTTAGTTTGCCTTTTGTCCCCGGCGCCTCGACGAGCACGATCATTGAGAAAATGAGAAAGACAAAGAAGTGATGAGTAATGAGTAATGAGTGATGAGTAGATGTGTGATGGGGTTCTCAGTAACTCATCACTCATCACTCATCACTCATTACTCATCACTTTGGTTCCATGAGCAGTACGATTCAAACAACCAACCCATTGCAAAGCACGCTACGGCGCATCACTGAAACGCCGGAGTTCAAGCGTGTAGTTGCCGAGATCAATAGGGGCGCGCGCGTGGTTTCAGTAAGCGGCCTGGTGGCCGGCTCCGCCCGCGCCCTGGCCGTGACTGCACTGCAGCGCGCAACCGGGAGGCGGTTTGCCGTAGTCACGCAGTCAAACCGAGATCTCGAACCCTGGGAAGATGATTTGCGCTTCTGGTATTGCGCGCTCGCCGGAAAGAACAGTTGCGAAAACGAAGTCGTCATTCTGCCGTCCTCCGAAAGCGATCCTTACGCCGGCTCCTCGCCACACCCTGAGACCCTCGAACGCCGCGCGCTGGCGCTCTGGCGGTTGGCCCGCCACTCACAGGATTTCGTTTTGCTCACCGCGCGCGCGCTGGCAAGACGGACGGTGACACCGGATGAAATCACCAGCGCCGGGGCTGTACTTTCGAGGAGTGATAGCCAGTCGCCTGAGGATCTCGTGGATGCTCTCATCGCGTCTGGTTACGTGCGAGAGGATCCGGTCGGTGCAGTCGGCGAGTTTTCAATGCGGGGCGGCATTCTTGACGTGTGGTCGCCCGGGCAGGAAAGCCCGGTGCGCATTGAATTCTTCGGCGACGAAATTGATTCGATCCGTGCCTTCGATCCCGATACCCAGCTTTCTACAAATCAACTGAGCGCGATAGAGATCCTTCCAATGCGCGAAGTTGTAGTTCGCAGCAGGGACTTCAGCGAATGGGCCAAAGCGGCTCGCGGGCGCTGGAGCGACAGCCGTTACGCGCGCGCGTTACAAGATCGCAATATCTTTGCGGATGAAGGAGAAACCTTCGCCGGTTGGGAATGGTTGATGCCCATTGTCCGCGAAACAAGTGGAAGCGTCTTTGATTATTTGAAGGACGCTGTGCTCGTCATTGACGATCCGTCATCAGTGGAGACTTATCTTGCCGATCTCTACCAGACGCTCGCCGATCGATACGCCGAGACCGATGCGGCCGATGACCTTGCCGTCACGCCGGAGGAGCTTTATCTGTCTGCCGAAGAGTTGCGCGCGAAACTCGATTCCAGGCAAAGGATGGAACTCCGCGTACTGGGCCGGGCGGCTGCCGAATTCGATCAGGCGGTTGCTTTGGAGGCGGAAACGCCAAAAGTTCAATTGGGTCGGACACGAAGCGTCCGCTCGCCTCTTTTCCTGTTTCCGGTGGTCGGACAAGTTCCCGAGGTTGAATGGAAAACGCAATCAGCACGGAAGTACCACGGCCGGATTGCAAACCTCGCGGCAGATTTGATCAGCGCCAGGGAAACCGGTACGAGTGCGATTTTTGCAATGCCAAGCTTTGGAGTTGCGGAACGCGTTGCGGAGATTCTTCGCGAGTATGAAATTGACGCGCAGCTCTCCCTGCCAGAGGAGACTTCCTCAGCCAGTGAATCCTCGGCTTCCGCGCAGACAATTGTGACCGTAGGTCGACTCAGCGGCGGATTTGAGATGCCGAACGCGCGTCTATTAACGCATGTTGAAGGCGATCTGTTTGATGAAGCTGGTGCTCTGGCATTGGAACGACGCGCGCCCACAACAGACGGTAGGGGCCAGAAGGCAGAGAGCAGGAAAAGAAGGTCAAAGACCGCGGCGTTTCTTTCAGACTTTCGGGACCTTAAGCCGGGAGACTACGTAGTGCACATCGATCATGGCATCGCCCGTTTTGGCGGCTTGCAGATCCTCGATCTCGGAAGGCGCAGCAGTGAATTCATGCTGCTTCTATACGCCGAAAACGCAAAACTGTACGTGCCAGTTGAGCGGCTCGACCTCGTCCAGCGTTACTCAAGCGCGGAAGGACATCAACCAGCTCTCGATCGGCTGGGTGGAATTGGCTGGCAGAAAACGAAGGCCAAAGCGAAGCGCGCAATGCGCGACATGGCCGACGAACTCTTGCGGCTGTATGCCGAGCGCAAGCTCGTCGGTGGTTACGCTTTCGCGGCAGATACTCCCTGGCAGCGCGAATTTGAAGATGGGTTTGAATATGTCTTAACACCCGATCAGGAAACCGCGATCGAAGACGTGAAGCACGACATGCAGGAACCGACGCCGATGGATCGACTGCTTTGCGGCGACGTCGGGTACGGAAAGACAGAGGTAGCGATGCGGGCTGCTTTCAAAGCCGTGATGGAAGGAAAGCAGGCAGCTGTGTTGACGCCCACAACTGTGCTTGCATACCAGCACTACGATACGTTCCGCAGTCGGTTTGCGCCGTTTCCGGTTAAGATTGAATTACTGTCTCGCTTTCGTTCCACCAAGGAGCAGAAGGACGTTGCTAAGCGCGTCGAGTCAGGTGAAATAGACGTGGTGATAGGAACGCACCGGTTGCTCTCGAAGGATGTTCGTTTCAAAGAGCTCGGCATTGTTGTTGTTGATGAAGAGCAGCGTTTTGGTGTTGCGCATAAAGAGAGGTTGAAACACTTAAAGAAACGAGTTGACGTGTTGACGCTTTCCGCGACGCCCATTCCCCGCACGCTTAATATGTCGCTGAGCGGTCTGCGCGATATGTCTCTGATCGAAACGCCGCCGCGCGATCGGCTGGCAATTCAAACTCAGGTTGTTCAATTTTCTGAAAACGTTATCAAGTCGGCGATTGAACTCGAGCTCGGTCGCGGCGGGCAGGTATTCTTCATACACAATCGCGTCGAAACCATCGAGACGATTGCGGCCCTCGTTCAACGCCTGGTGCCCCAGGCACGTTTGGTGGTAGGCCACGGTCAGATGAACGAGAAGGAGATGGAGCGGGTAATGCTCGATTTTATTGAGTTCAAATATGATGTACTGGTTGCTACTACCATCATTGAGAACGGAATAGACATCCCCCGCGCCAACACAATCATCATAAACCGCGCCGATCAATATGGTCTTTCTCAACTTTATCAACTCCGGGGCCGTGTTGGCCGCTCAAATCGCCGCGCTTATGCCTATCTTTTAATTCCAGGGGAACAGGAGCTTTCTCCCATAGCCAAGCGCCGGCTGGCGGCAATTCGTGAGTTTTCAGATCTGGGAGCAGGGTTTCGCATCGCCGCTTTGGACCTCGAACTCCGGGGCGCCGGCAATCTTCTTGGTGGTCAGCAGTCGGGCCACATGGACGCGTTGGGATTTGATCTTTACACGCAGATGCTGGAGCGCACGGTTTCGGAATTGCGTGGCGAAGCCGTAGAGGACGAGACTAGCGTCACAATCAATTTGGGTGTCGACGTGGCCATTCCCGATGAATACATCAGCGACATGGGCCAGCGGCTGCGAACTTACAAGCGCGTTTCCTCGGTCCGCGACGAAGAGGCGCTTTCTGCAATTCGCAACGAAACTCGCGATCGCTACGGACGGCTTCCGGAACCTGTCGAACAACTCTTTGGCTATGCCCTTCTGCGAATGCTGGCGGAAGACCTGGGCGTGCTTTCAGTAGACAGGACGAATGACGGAGTGGCGCTGAAGTTTAGCGAAAAGGCGCGCATCTCGCCTGAGAGACTGGCGGCATTTATCAATGCTGGCGAAGGCCGGGGGTTTAGCCCAACCGGTGTATTGAAGGTAAGCCTCAACGACGACGAGTATGATCAACTGCTGGACACCGTACGTGGCGTATTGGCTGAAATTAGGGATTAGCTCTCCTGGCCGGTTTCCAGGAAAGCGGTGCATCTGGCACCAACGTGCAATCGGTAGTTTTTGACACAGTATTTGCCGCCGTTTGTGGTTGGGGGCTCCCTTATGGTCAAATCAGGAGCGAAATTGCCGACCATTAACTCCCGACAACTGACACTTACAAATTTTTAGGAGTAATTGTGAAATCTAAATCCATATCGCTCGCCATTGCGGGCATCTTTCTATTCGCGATTCTAGCCCTCGTTCCCTCATCAACTTTTGCTCAGGAGAGCGAACAACAAGTCGTCGACGAGGTGATCGCCCAGGTCAATGACGACGTGATTACGCTCTCCATGCTGAAGCGCGAAACCAAAGAACGCATCGACGCGCTCGTCCAGTCAGGCGTTTCGAGGGAGGAAGCCGCGGCAGAAGTATCAAAACGCCAGTCCGACCTGATCGCCACACTTGTGAACGAGGCGTTACTGCTGCAGAAAGGAAAAGAGCTGGATCTCTCAAGCGAGGTCGAAGCGGAAGTGAACCGCCGGATGCTGGAGGTGGCAAAAGAGCAGGGCATCCCGACAATTGAAAAGCTTGATGCCGCGATGAGAGCAAGTGGTGTCGATCCGGTGGCGACTCGCCAGACCCTACGCATCGAGATGATGAAACAGGCGGTGATTCAGCAGGAAGTCGACCGCAAACTCTTCTTTGGGCCGACCATGGACGAGTTGAAGAAATACTTTCAGGAGCACCAGGACAAGTTTCGCAAGCCCGAAAACGTCACCATCTCCGAGATATTTTTGAGTTCTGCTGGTAAGAATGAGGCAGAAGTAAAAGCCAGAGCCCTGGAGCTGGTTAGACAATTACGAGCTGGCGCTAACTTCGGCGCGTTGGCCGCCGCCAACTCTGAACGCGAGACAAACGGCGTACGGACAGCGCCGGACACCAAAGGAAAAGTTGGCACCTTTGAAGTGCCAAATCTTCGCGAGGACATCGCTAATTCGATTAAGAATGTGGCAGTGGGTGGGGTGAGCGATCCGCTACGCACTAATGATGGCTATCAGATACTTCGCGTTGACGAGCGTGTTCCGGGCAGCACCACGGCAGTTTTTAATGAGAACAAAGTACGCGAGGCCATCACGATCGAACGTAGTGAAAAGCAGCGTGAGGAATATCTGCAGGGCTTGCGGAATGAAGCTTACATAAAGATCTCCGAGAACTACCGGGCCGGCGTAGCACCTATTTTGAAACTTGCGCCGGAGAAGACCGCGGACAATAGTGGTACCTCCAGCACGGGCGTGAAGCCCGAAAAGAAGAAAGGCAAGCTGCTCGGAATCTTCCCGAAACCATAAACAAGTTTCGAGTTTCGAGTTTCGAGTTCCGAGTTCTGAGTTTCGAGTTCCGAGTCCCGAGCTCTCAGCACTCAGCACTCAGCACTCAGTACTCAGTACTCAGTACTCAGTACTCAACACCGAAACTCGAAACTCGAAACTTTCCTTTGCGTCTCGACCTCTTCCTGAAAGCCAGCCGGCTTTGCGACCGTCGAACCCTAGCCCAGAAACTCTGTGACGCAGGCCGCGTTGCGATCAACGGAAAAGCAGCAAAGTCGTCCCATGCTGTTAAGGTGGGCGACGAAATCCGTGTCCAGCGTCGAAATAAGCTGACCACTGTGCGCGTTCTCAACGTTCCAACCACCCGCCAGACCTCGCGAAAAGAAGCAAGCACACTGTACCAAGTATTGAGCGAAGAGTTGCTCGAGGAGAAGGAGTTTTGATTAAGGTCTAGAAACACTCTAAGAAAAGATTTAGCGCCAGCCTTGACTCTTGGGAACCGGCGGGGGCAAGCCCACCTTCCTAACCCTGAGGTTATCGGAATTGAGTCTCAGTTCTTCATTGAAAGCCGTTCAACCTTGAATTAACCGGACTAATCGATGGGCGGCGATATCTACATACACGGCAACGGCGCAGGCAGCGATTGGACATGGGGCTGTGTGGCGTTGGAGAATGAAGAGATCAAGGAGCTTTTTGAGGCTGTGCCGGTAGGCGCACCGGTGACGATCAGGCCCTGATGGAATTCATGATGCCGGACATCAAACCATTCAAGATTAGGAATATCGAGATCAATCCGCCCTTGATTCTCTCACCAATGGCGGGGGTGACCGACGTTTCTTTTCGCCGTCTGCTCAAACGGCGCGGGGGCGTAGGATTGAGTGTATCTGAGTTTATCTCGGTCGAAGGTCTGACACGGAGCAATCCCAAATCAAAACGCCAAATGAGATTTTACGAGGACGAGCGGCCTTTTGCGGTCCAGATTTTTGGCGGGCAGCCGGAACGTATGCGCATGGCCGCGGAGATGGCAGAGGAAATAGGCGCCGATATTCTCGATATCAACTGTGGCTGCCCGGCGCCGAAAGTTGTGAAACACGGCGGCGGCTCAGGGCTGCTAAAGGATCACGAACGCCTTGAGCGGATCCTCAAGGAAATCAAGAAGGCGATCACGATTCCACTGACCATTAAGATTCGCGCCGGTTTCTACGATCACACCATCAACGCCATCGATACGGCGAAACTGGCGGAAGCCTGCGGCGTCGAACACATTGCCCTGCACGGTCGCACCAAGGAGCAAGGTTATCGCGGCCTGGCGAATTGGGATCTCGTTAGAGACATAAAGCAAACTGTGAGTGTACCGGTGTCAGGGAGCGGTGACGTAACGACCATCGAAGCGGCCTTCGATCGTTTTCGCGAGACAGGTTGTGACGGCGTTTTGATTGGGCGAGGCGCCATGGCGAATCCGTGGATCTTCCGTCAAATTGAAGATGCAATGCACGGCCGCGAAATCTTTGAGCCCGCGCTTGCTGACAAGCGCGCAATCCTGCATGAATATTTCGACATGTTGCGAGAAGACATGCCCGAGACGCCGGCAATCAATCGCATGAAACAACTCGCCGGGCAGTTTACGCGCGGTTTGCAGGGTGGCGCGCTCTTTCGTACCTCGCTCTACCATTCTCATTCGGTGGACGAAATTCTGAATCGCATTGAGGAATACTTCGAGGCGATTGAGGCTGGCCGGCCCTACTTTGGGGAAGCCGGTGCACCTATCGAAGAGGCTCCCGAACTCGATTCGTGTGAAGCCGCAAGCGCTGCGTAAGCTAACTCCTTGGAGTGCGGCGGCCCGGCGCCGCTTTGGCCTCCGGTGGCCTAAGCGTTGCTTTCTTTGTCGTCGTGTCCAGGAAGTTAGTCAACCCCATCCTTGTGGCAGCTCACGACAGACCAAAGCGGCGCCGGGCCGCCGCACTCCAAGGAGTTAGCTATGCGAAAGGTGACGTTTGGTGGCGCGAACAGTCTTGATAACTATTTCGCTCGTAAAGACGACTCCGTTGACTGGCTGATGTGGAGCAACGAAGCTGCGTCTGTCATGAAGGATTTTTGGAAGACCATTGACACCGTCGTGATGGGACGCAGGACTTACGAGGTTGCGTTGCGCATGGGTGCTGGCGGCGGCGTTTATCCCGGCGTCAAAAACTATGTTCTCTCACAAACGATGAAGCAAACTGCGAAGAAGAAGACCAAGAACCTCGAGTTCATTTCGGAGGATGCCGCCGAGTTCGTTCGGAAGCTGAAAAACCAGGAAGGCAAAGACATCTGCGTAATGGGTGGGGGCTTGCTGGCGAAGTCGTTATTCGAGGCTGATCTGATTGATGAAATCGGCTTTAATATCCATCCGGTTTTGCTCGGATCGGGTATTCCGGTCTTTTACCAGATGAACCACCAGATTGATCTGGAGCTCATTGATTGCAAACCTTTCAAGAACGGCACGATAATGGTTTCTTATCGCGTGAAACAACCGGCTGCGCGTACAAAGGAATCAACCGCCAAGACCGCCAGCGCCGCTAAGAATGCAAGGAAGGCAAGCACTAGAACCGCGTGACTACACCTTTCATAACTGGGACCGCGGGCTCGACTTTGTAAAATGGCTAAACAGCGAAAGATCATCGTCTCCATCGCTACCAGCGCCGACGGCTACATAGCGCGGAGTGATGGGAGCGTCGACTGGCTGGATCGTCCACAACCGCCAGGCAATTACGGCATGGGCGAGTTCTTCAAAACAATCGATACGATTTTGTGGGGCAGCAAAACCTATGGTGTTGGCTTGGAAATGGACGCCGGCACTATGAACGCTTATGGTCCAAAGACTAAAAACTACGTCTTCACGCATCATCCTCCTAAGTCTGCGCCGCCGGGCTTTGAATTTGTCAATGAGCCAATCGATCAGTTTGCCCAACGCCTTCGCGCAGTTCCAGGCAAAGACATTTGGATGATGGGAGGCGGTGGAATTATCGCGTCGTTTATGGACGCGGGCGAGATAGACGAATTCATCATTCACGTTATCCCGAGGTTCATAGGCCAGGGCATCCCCTTAATTGCGCCGAAGAATCGTGACGTACCGCTCAAGTTGCTTTCCGTTCGCGATTATCCGGATGGAGTTGTTCGCCTCCACTATGCCGTCGAACGGCTGATCAAGAAGAAAGACGAGAAGAAGAAAAAGAGCTAAGACCTCCTCGGGTCAAAGCTCAACCCCTTTTACTGGGACCGCGGGCGTCTCGCCCGCATTGAGCGCGCAGCGCGAACAACCCGTTCGCTACACATCGCCTGATATCGCGAACTTCGGAGTAGCTGCCACGCAGTGTGTTACGAAGCGGTTGTTCGCTGCGCTCAGTGCGGGCGAGACGCCCGCGGTCCCAGTGGTCGCGGTCCCAGTTAAGAGCGGGCTTACTACCCACGTCACATGTAGTTCCTCAGTTAGTTTTCAACCGAGCCACTGTAGGCGCAGGTTTTCCCGTGCCAGTGTCGAGATTCATAGCTGCGGGATAACCCTTCCCATTCAGCGCAGCCAGCTCAATCACAACTTCTTTTTGATTCTTGCCGACAGGTTTCTTAGCGCGTGCGGCCGCAACCTTTTTCTGGGCTTTGTCGGTCGGGGTTGCTGCTTCCAGCGGCGAAGCACTGGAATTAGCATTGACCGCAGTCTTACTGGACACCGATATATTCGACGGATGGCGCGACATCGCGTTGAGCGCCTCTAATACCTGCGTACGTTCTGCTTCGCTTAAGTCTTCGAGCTTGACTCCATTCGCCTCCAAAACCGCCCGCAGGTTTTCTTCGGTGTTGGTGTCCTGGTCGTAGAC
>DATBRN010000303.1:0-17432 GCA_036560225.1 Pyrinomonadaceae bacterium
GACCAACCTGAATCCACAACCTTCGTCCAGGGCGGATTGCCGATCATGCGATTGATGTCCTCAATGACGTTGGTACGACTCATATAACGCCCAAAACCCATGCGGAGGGCCGTCTTGCCGTCACCAAAGACATCCCAGGCAAGACCTACGCGCGGTTGAAAGCCCCCGTTATAGGACCTCACCAAATTGCGGCCCAGTCCGTGGGCGCTGGCGTTAGCGGGTGTAATCAATGCGCTTTGGAAATTCGTCCCGTCGTAAAACTCGGGGATGAAGTTAGTCATCTGATCGTCGGTCACATGCGCTGTTGGGAATTGCGAGTATCGCAAGCCAAGAGTCAGCGTCACCGTGGGCCGAAACTTCCAGGTGTCGTTCCCATAGAACTCAGTGTCACGCCAGCGGCCCAACGCCACTGGTGTGTGATCGGTCTCTTGATAATTAGTAAGGGTCAGATTTCTGTCCAGCAAGTCGGCAATTGCGTGACCGGTCTTGGAACCGTTCCCGGTGATGAAGCCTGGCGTATTTCCACCACCACCGCCGCCGCCCTGCTCATTCTTAATGTTGTGGCTGTAGAGTGCGCCGAATTTCAGTTCATGCGACCCAACCACCTTTGAGAAATCGTCTTTCCAAACCCAGAGGTCTTCGTGATTTTCCCATGGCGCCTCATGCCAAATGTTGTCGTAGCCACCGCTGCCCCACATTACGCTGGGAACGTTGCCCGCCGACGCCGGGAATACGGTTGGGAATTTAGAAGCAATTTCGTCGACCAGCGCTGTAGACTGCGCGCTGGTGGTGATGAAAATGTTATTGCCTGCCCGCGAAAACTGAAAGTCGTTCACCGCCGTTGGTGATAACGTGTTCGTCAGTTTGACGGAGAAACTCTTGCTCGGCTGGTTCCAGTCGTCCGCAAGCGTTGGGAATGGAACATCGCCCCACTGCTGCGTGTCCTGACCGTGAACCCATTTCTCGTTAATAAAACGAACCATCAGGTTCATCTTACTGGTCAGACTAACATCACCGCGGATATTGTCCTGACGAGTTCTAACAGGCTGGATGGGTGAAGTGGTCCAATTGTTGCCGCCGGAGTTGGGATCGGGATAGATCTTCATCAGCGCGAGACCTGCAGGACTCAGCCGGGCTGCTGGAATCTTGTCGCCAGGATAGCAAGCAGTAAAAACTCCACCTACAGTACCTACAGGATCACAGCGACCGGGAAGAAAAGGATCTCTCGGTCGAGGGTTTGTTAGCGTGCCGCTAAAATCACCGAGCTTCTCAGCTGCTGTCGGGACATGCCCCGAAACTGTCGTACCGCGATCCTCGAGGCGCCATTCTTCAGACCAGAAGAAGAACACCTTATTCTTCACGATCGGGCCACTAAAGTTTCCGCCGTAGTTGTGGTACTTCAAATACGCTCTGGGTTGATTGGCCTTGTTGAGGAAGAAATTGTTAGCGTTCAATCCGGTGCTGCGAAGGAACTCGAAGCCAGCGCCGTGAAAGCTATTACTGCCGCCCTTGGTGATAAGGTTGATCACCGCTCCCTGTGCCTGGCCATACTCAGCACTGAAGCTATTGCGCATCACCCGAAATTCCGCGATTGAATCAATCGACGGAAACACGAGCAGCGTGCGGTTTGAACCGACGTCCATGTTGTTGACGCCGTCTACGGTCCAGAGGTTCTGATTAGAACCATTGCCGTTGACGGACATGTCAACGCCGCCATCTAATCCGGTACCGCGAGCAGCAAAGCTTCCGTTGGTCGCCGGCGACACACCCGGGACCATCAGCGCCAACTGCGAATAGTTGCGGCCATTAAGCGGCAACTCGGTAACTTGTTTCTCTGAAACAAGGCTGCTGACATCTCCGCTGCGGGTCTCCACAGGCGCGGCGTCGCTCGTGACGGTGACAGTTTCGCTCACCTGGCCCACCTGCACATCAAGGTTCAGTACTTTATTCTCAGTCACGTGTACTTCGACACCGGTCACCACAGTGCGCTTGAATCCTGAAGGAGCCGTGCTCACCGTGTATATTCCTGCAGGTAAGCTGGGAACGACGTAGTAACCGTTATCGTTTGCGGTTGCGTTACGCACGGCGCCGGTGCTCTCATCTTTAATTTCCACGTCCGCCTTGGGCACGGCAGCACCGCTAGGATCTCGAACTGTGCCGGTCAGATTTCCTACCGTTGCTGTTTGGGCGTTCACACCGACGAACAGCCCAATGCCCATTAGGACCAACATCGCTTTCATGCCAAGCTTCTTCAGCATACAGACCTCCTAAGTCTAAACCGCTCGAGATTGACGGTGCCCGGGGTTCCAGGCTCCCGCATCTCGCCACGCAATTCTCGAAGTTTTCAAAGCGACCGACGGCGAATGAACTTCATGTAAGCCAGATTGATTCTGGCAAGTACACTGCGCGCTACCCCTGGATAGAACCTAAGAAAAGAAAAAGAGGATGGAATCTAGTTCGTCTTGTTGCTTGTTGCACAACCCGATCGTTGTCTCAGCATTACGAAAACCAATCTGAAAGCCGATCGCTGATGAACACTGGGGATTGCAAAACGCGTACCCCGGAAACCTGCTTGAACTTAAACCGCTCAGAATAAGAACTTAGAAAAATTCCGTCTGGAGTCCCACCCTTAATCGAATCCATTTTTTTCGATCTTTCTCCGAACCTGTGGATTAAGTTTGTGATCTTATCCAAGCACCTGAGGACTTTGTTGCACTGTCAGACAAAAGCATTTACTCCTATGCGCGGGTGTTGTCAAGAACTTTTTTAGATGTCGTAAAGAAAATTCGAGTTAAGCGCTTGATTGTGCAGATCCGATGCCAGCGTTTTTAAGACTCGTCTTCACTCGAGAGGTATGTCAGGCAACCGAGGCGAATTTGCTCGCCAAAACAAGACTCAAGGCCCCCATGAGAGTAGGCTGCGCTCCTAATGTTGAACCGATGATCGGTGTGGAAGGCAAGCCACGGCAGATGCTCGCTTCCACTGACGTTCTTAGCTCCTGTTCGATGATGTTCCATGCTCGAACGATCGGGCCGCCCACTATCACCGTCTCAGGAGCTAACCCCTGGATCAGGTTCGCAATACCGATTCCGAGGTAACGAGCTGTTGTCTTCAAAGCGGCACGTGCACTGCCCTCACCCCGGAGCGCAAGATCTACCAGCCTTGTGAAATCAACATCGCTGTTTCCATTGGCACGACTCGACTTTCTATAACGCGCAAGCGCAGCACGTTCAGAAGCAAACGCCTCCCAACATTCTGTGCTGCCGGCAGCGCAAGCGACTGGTGCACCTGTGCCAATCGTCATGTGGCCGAATTCCCCCGCAGTACCACCTTCACCGCGATAAACTTGTCCATCAAAAACGATCCCGGTGCCAAGGCCTGCCTCAACCAAAACCATAATAAAATCACGAATTTCGCGGATTTCGGGACGACCGAACCAGAGCTCGGCGAGGGCCGCGGCATTGGCATCATTGTCGATCGTTACCGGTATGCCGGTAGCTTGCGTTACATCCTCGGCAATTGGCAGGTCGCGCCATTTAAAGTGGGGCGCGTAGGACCGGGTACTCTCGGGGTCGACCCATCCGGGGAAACTGATTCCGACGCCTTCAATCGTGCCACCGTTCTTTCGCATGAGTCGCAGAGCACACTCAACAATTTTCTCTGTTGTTTTGTCGGCGTCTGGATCGGTTGAGAACTGTTCCTGCCCCAGTACGCGGCCTGCCAGATCGCTGGTGGCCATGACCGTCTTGATTGTGCCGACGTCCACACCGATTGCTACGGCGTTAGCCGTCCGCAGTGAAAGCAAGCTAGGCGGACGTCCGCCCGTGGATTCGCCGCTAACCTCTTCGATCAGGCCATCGGTGGTCAGTTCGTCAACTATGAGTGAAATGGTAGAGCGCTGCAGTGCGGTTTCACGGGCGATTTCCGCGCGCGAAATTGGGCCCAACTCACGAACGTAATTGAGCACGATCTGACGGTTTATGTCGCGGATCGTATTCGACCGCGCAACACTGGCCTTCTTGAGATCTATTCGTCTCACGATGGACTTAGGCTGGCAATAAAATCTCTCAGCGGCCCTTCCCCCAAGTTATCAGGTACCGAACTTTTGTCGTCTGGTGCTATTAAGTAGTACAGGAGGGCCTCACAGTCAACTATTTTCTCTCCTGAGGCGACATTATCCACACGCGGACGAAATTCATCCGACCCGTCCTGTAACGATATCGAATTGTCCCGCGATGCTGTGAGAGCTTATACTGCACTTTGAAACAGACGTCACGCGCGTTGGAATTGCTATGGCAGGTTATAGCGTCAAAGCGTTGGTCCACTTCAGCATGGCACTCTTGATCTTGCTTGGGTGCCTGGTAATCCTCTCAACGCCAGCATCGGCACAGGTGGGAAACGCCGCCAAAATCCGGATGCAGGAGATGGATCAGCGTGAATTACAACTGCGTGACCCGCCCAAGGGAAAACGCAAAGAGCCGGATGCTCGGATGCGAGCCGTGATGAACCAGGTGAACGAAGACTTCCAACGCCTGCTGATGCTTCACAATGAAATCGTTCGGACCATTCTCAGCAACGACTCTCCCAATTATCAGTTCGTTTCAGATGCCACCAGCGAGATAAAAAAGCGAGCGACTCGTCTCCAGTCTACCCTTGAGTTGCACAAGCCCGAGGTTTCAGAAACTCAGCAGGAAATGCAGAACCGGCAAACCGCACCGACGAAGGAAGACCTGACCCTGCTCTGCAAAAAGATTGAGAGCTTCATCAAAAACCCGATTATTGAGACTCCAGGTACTGTCGACGTTAAGGAGTTAGAAAAGGCGCGCAGGGATCTGGAGAGTGTGATCGAACTCAGCGCCGCAATAACGAAACGCGCGGAAAAACAGAAACATTAAGAACTCAACGCCTCGGCGTTTAGGATGCTGTGTACGGATCCGGTTTGAATCCGACACTCATCCACGCGCGAAGGAACTCAACATCAGTACCGGAAGCGGTAGCGACCGGCCGAACACTCAACATCAGTACCGGAAGCGGTAGCGACCGGCCAAATACTCAACATCAGTACCGAGAGCGGTAGCGACCGGCCGAAGTCTCAACATGTATGTACCATTTCTGGTTGCTCTCTCTCATATATTTCAATAAGTGTAAGATCGCGGTCGCGGAGGGTCAGTGATGATAACAAATTGAGTCTTCGGCCGGTCGCTACCGCTTCCGGTACTGATGTTGAGTCTTCGGCCGGTCGCTACCGCTTCCGGTACTGATGCTGAGTGCAACGTCCAACATGAATTTCGTCCGCTTCTGATGTTTGATGGATCCGCTTTAGATTCCCATCAAGCCGCGGCGGCTCCGGCAAATTTGCTCGTCAGGACCAGGCTTAGCGCTCCCATCAACGTGGGGTCGCCATTTAATGTAGAGCGAAGTATTCGCGCTGATGGCACGCCTCGACGAACACTACGCTCTATTTTTTCCGTAAGATCCTTTTCGATCAATGGCCAGGCTCGAGTTATTGCCCCGCCCACTATCACCGCTTCCGGACTAAAGCCGACAACAAGATTGGAGATACCGATTCCGAGATAACGAGCCGTCTCGGTGAGGGCGGTTTTTGCTTCCTGTTCGCCCGCCAAGGCCCGCTCGATCAAGGTCTCAAAATCTGGCGCGCTGCTCGCGCTGCTCAACTTCTTGTAACGCGCGGTCGCGGCGCGCTCAGAAGCGAAAGCCTCCCAGCAGTCGTCGTTGCCGCATGAGCAGGAGACCGGGGCATTGCTACCCACGATCATGTGGCCAAATTCGCCCGCCGCTCCGCGCACACCACGATAGACCTGACCATCAAAAATAATCCCAGTTCCTACTCCATCGGCAACCAGCACGAAGATAAAGTCACGCGCATCCCTGACCTCGGGTCGTCCGAACCACAACTCGGCGAGAGCGACTGCATTGGCATCATTGTCTATGGTCACCGGCAGTCCGGTCGATTGAGAGATCGTCTCGCCGATCGGTAAGTCGCGCCACTTAAAATACGGCACGAAGATCACATTACCAGTTGCCGGAGTAACCAGTCCGGGAATGCTGATTCCGACTCCCTCAATTGAACTCTGATCCGAGAACCTGCGAATGACTTCTATGATTCGGCTCACCGTCACTTCGGCATCAGGATCGGTTGGAAAGGCCTCTTGTTGCACCACTACGCCGGCCAGGTCACTACTGGCGATACTCGTATGCGTGGGCGTGATGTTGACACCAATGGCGATAGCACCAACCGTGCGCAAGCGCAACAAGGTCGGTCGGCGGCCGCCGGTTGATTTACCTTCCCCGATCTCTTCAACCAGTCCTTCGCCCGTCAGTTCTTCAACAATCTCGGAAATAGTCGATCGTTGCAGAGCGGTCTCACGGGCAATGGTCGCTCGTGAGATCGGCTCCCTTTCGCGAACGTAGTTGAGTACTATCTGCCGATTAATATCGCGAATCGTGTGTGGATTGGCGGCCTGAACTTTTCTCAGATCGATTCGTCGCACTCGCTTGACCTCTATCCTACTTGTGTCCTGAACCTCTTGTACTTAGCGGCCTGCCCTGGCGGCCTTCAAGGAAGTGAGCACGGATAAATATTATAAAGAGCTGTTGAAGTCAACGATTTCTCATGGAGGTAGTGGAAACGGCCGGATTAATTAGACTTTACATCGACCATTAACCAGCGAGGTTGCTCAAGCCGCGCTAATAAAACTCAACCTCTGATGGCAGGATGTTTAGGTGGGTCAGATATATCGATTCCCCTATCTAATGACGCTCGAACTGTAATGACGCGGCTTGGGTCGCGGCTGTCTCAAAAAGCGTAAAAGCAAGACGCGCGGCCCCTATGAGTCCAGCATCATCACCCAGTTCGGCCTGTACGATAGGAACCTGGGCAGCCACTGAAGGAAAACCTCGTTCGGCTATTTCCTGGCGCATGTGGTTTTCGAAGAGGTCCCAGGCATTCACGAGACCGCCCGCAAGGACAATTATGTCCGGATTCAAAATGTTTATGAGACTTGCGAGACCGATGCCCAGATAGATCCCCAACTGACGAAAGATCTCGAGTGACAATTCGTCGCCTCTAACACCGGCGCAATAAATTCGTTCTGCGGTCAAGTCCTCAACCTGGTGAAGCGGCGAATTCGGATAACGCGGCAGACGTTCGCGTGTCATCCGCACAACGGCAGGTGCTGAGGCGTACACCTCAAGACAGCCTCTACCACCACAACTGCAGGCGACACCCGTGAAAGGATCGACCGCCATATGACCAATCTCCGCGGCGGAACCATTCGCGCCCCGGAGTAGTCTATCGTCCAAAATAATCCCGCCACCAACTCCGGTACCCAGCGTTGCACAGACGATGAAATGGCACCCCCGTGCGGCTCCCTGCCAAGCCTCTCCCACGACTGCCGCATTAGCATCATTCTCAAGGAGCACAGGTATCTTGATTTCGCGCTCGAGCGCTGCGGCCAAGTGAAACCCGTTAAGAGAAGGAAGGTTAGGCGCGGTTACGACTATGCCTTTCTCGATGTTGACCGTTCCGGGAACGCCGACTGACAATGCGCTGGCCCTAAGGCCATTACTTCCTTCCTCGCTACTGCGCAGCGCCTCAACTATCGTTCGTAAGATGCCATCCTGGGATGCGCTGCGACCAGTCGTGCCTTTGAAGCGGAAACGAATGTTTCCTTCATCATCGACAAGAGCTGCGCGGATATTGGTGCCTCCCAGGTCGATGGCAAAGACTGCGCCTGAACGATGAGCAAGTTGATGAGAAATGTATTTTGTGTCCAACCGTTTCATGTTGTTCTGGGACCAACGGCGGGAGATTTTGGTATGGAACGGACTACAACGCAACTGAAATCTATCGCCGGCGCTAATAGTCGCAGATTCATCAACGCATTCTGCGACGTTTACATTCAGTCTTGCGGGCCAAATGTCTTTGGCGAGGAGAGCACGACTGTTTAGGCAGATTCACTCATCTGCAAAAACAAGAACCAGGCGAAGTCATTCTTATCCCGCCATCTTGGAATTGCGTTTTATGGAGGCGCGTTCCGTGAGGTCAGTGTTGCTCAACGGCGGCTGGCTCGCGAGGAATACTCTAGTGCAAATGAGCGTTCGGTAGTTTCAATAGGGACCAACAGTCAGATTGAAAGCATCGGTCAAGCTGCAATTTCAAAGGGACCGGTTCGCGGATGATCAAACCCTATCGTTATCATGTTTAACCTCAAATTCCTGCTAAATACAGCCCTTTCCGTAGTTTAAAGACTTTAGCAGCGACTGGCACGATGCTCGCTAAATGAAGCCTGCTCCATCGCGAGCTTTGCTCTTTATCAATCAACACCGTCAACGATAAGGGCCTTCCCCGGCGAAAGCCGGTGCGGGCAAACACTTACCAGCCTACGTCGCTCGCGCGATATGGCAGTGGGAGTTTCCGAAAGACTCAAGAAAAGCACTTCCGGTCGCGCTCGCGCTCTTCTGCGCCAGACCCAGTAGGTGTCTCTTTATCGTTGACGGTGCGGATTGGTCTCTATTTCCTCTATTGGAGAGATTGAATGATTGCCTCCAGACTGTTAAAAAGACTCACCGCTCTTGCCCTGATGGTTTCACTTTGCTCCGCGCTTTTATTTTTTGGGCAAAACACAGCGTACGCATCCGGCGGAACTCCTGATAAGGTTTCGCCCGAGCTGCGTCAACTGATTCAATCAGGCCAGGGCAGCACTCGGGTAAAAGTGATCGTGCAGCAGACCAGCTCGTCATCGTCAGGCGGCGGTTTGCTGGGCAGCCTTGTGCTAACTGTGGGCGGTGTGGTCCAGGGTGTGCTATCAGCCCTCAACATCATTCTCCTGGAAGTTAGAGCCGATTCCGTGGATGTGTTGGCGACTGATCCGTCCGTGACTTATATCTCGCTCGACACTGAGGTACGCAGCTTCGGGCACGTCACCAATACTACCGGCGCACAGCAGAGCCGCGCCCAGAAAAACTGGCTGGGACTCAATTACACTCTCGACGGTTCCAATGTAAACATTGCCATAGTCGATTCTGGTATCGACACCGCTCACAAGTCCTTCGCCGCGCAAAGTGGCAAGATTGTTATTAGCAAAGATTTCACCGGGGAGAATCGCACTGACGATCCTTACGGCCACGGCACGCATGTCGCTGCGGTTGCGGCTGGAGTAGGGTCGCCAACGAATGGCCAATACGAGGGCGTTGCACCTGCAGCAAGACTGCTTAACCTTCGGGTTATTAACTCACAGGGCAGCGGCAGCGTTTCGGGGGTATTAAGGGCCCTCGATTGGATAATGACCAATCGCAATCTCTACAACGTGCGCGTAGTCAACATGAGCCTGGGCGCACCGGCAATCAGTTCTTATAAGAATGATCCACTTTGCCAATCTGTTCGCAAGCTGGTGAACGCTGGGGTCGTAGTCGTTGCCGCAGCGGGCAATAACGGAAAGACTTCAACAGGGCAGAAAGTCTACGGAGGCATTCATACTCCTGGTAACGAGCCGTCCGCGATCACGGTTGGAGCTAGCAACACCTACGGCACCGATGCTCGGAATGAAGATTCAATTGCCACTTACAGCTCACATGGACCGACACGAAGTTTCGTTGTCGACGATGACGGCGTTAGACACTACGACAACCTAATCAAACCCGATCTCGTTGCACCAGGTAACAAAATCGTTTCGGCCGAAGCCGCCAATAACTCAATTGTTAGTACCCACCCCGAGCTGGAAACTAACAATTACACCACCACAAATATGAAGCTGATGGCCCTTAGCGGCACGTCAGTATCAGCACCTATGGTTGCGGGGGCGGCGGCGTTGCTGCTGGAGGCTAATCCTAATCTGACGCCAAACATGGTGAAGATGATTCTGATGTACACGGCGCAACCATTGCCGGGATTCAACACTTTCGACCAGGGCGCAGGGCAATTGAATATCGCGGGCGCAGTATCGGTTGCAAAATTAGTTCGCAGTGATCTTCTCGGTTTCACTCCGGCAGTTGGTTCGTCTTTGCTCACCCAGTCGGCTCCCTCGCCGCAAACAACAATTTCTACCTATGCCTTTCCCTGGGCGCAGGGTCTGGTTTTGAACCATGCGACGATAACCGGTACGAATCTGATCAATAAGTATCAGAAGAGTTATGGCAAGGGATACCTGCTTGGCGACGGCGTTATTGAAGGGACCTATTCACAGAGCCTCAGCTCTAGCATGTGGACGAGCAACCTGGCGCTGAGCGATTACCTCATGACAAGCGATGGCACGCCGATGTTCGGCGGTGCGGTTTTCTGTCCCACAGGCATAATGCTTGGCGATGGCATCATGATGACGGACGGAATTATGATGACCGACGGAATTATGATGACCGATGGGATTATGATGACCGACGGCATCATGATGACGGACGGTATCATGATGACTGACTCAAGCGACGGTGACGATACCGCAGGCATGCATTGATCACCGCATTTCGCGTCAAGGCGGCCCAAAGCGTTCGCGGTATTCGCCCGAGACAAGAAACGCTTTGACCATATCTGCCTTGCGGAAGTCGCCGCCAAATTCATTTAACTTGTCCAGCCAGAAGTTATAACCGCTAAGATCGTTATCGGGCGGATCCTGTGGATTGCGGCCCAGGTAACCGAAGTATTGCATCTCCACAAACGCGGCATTGAATTCGGATTTTGAGAAGGCCTCGTTTTCTGCAATGAGACGTAGCACCTGCGCTCGCGTCATTGCGCCATTGTCAAGCACGTCGACGAATGCATCGCGATCAGTCGCGCTGAACGTCGCGCCCGTATTGGCAATTAGCTGGTCGACGTAAAGAAAAAATCAACCAACCCGCGAAAGCGGCGGCAGCAACCCCAGCCCGCGATAGCGGGCGACAGCATAAAGCCTGGGGTGGAGCGGAGCGGAACCCCAGGGAAAGTGGACCAACACGTCCAACCAAGCCCGCGATAGCGGGCGACAGCGACATGAGGTTGCTCGCGCCTGAATTCATTGATTTAGGTTCCTTGGTTGCCGCTGCCGCGGGCTGGTTGAGCACCTTCTCTTTGGTTGCGCCTCGATCATAAAGACGAGGAGACTAGTCGCAAACCTCGACGAGTGTCAGATGATCTTCAAATCCAACGACGCGTACTCGGGTCTGGGCCGCAATGCTGGCGCCGCTCCTGGATTTCGCACGCCACAATTCTCCAAACACTATTACCGTACCCTCGGGATCAAGCTTCGTATCTACCCGAGCAACTTCGCCAATCAACTTTATCTCGCCGGCACCGGACTTTTTGTGGTAATAGAGCCCAATAACCAGTCCCGCAGCGAGAGCCGCGACTCCGAATAAAATTGCGATTAGTAGGCCGAGCCGCACTTACAAACACTCCATGGGCAATATAAAACGAAATGAGGATTGAGGATCGTAGGAGTGGCACTCCGTGGCCACGCCTTCGTTGGTTGGTGGATGCTTCCAAAGTAAGTGGCAATGGAAGCAGGGGCGGCCACGGAGTGCCGCCCCTACCATTAGTTCTTGCCCATGGTCACCTGACGCTGCAAAGCGATGGCTTCCTGATTATTGGAATCGATCGTCATCGCGCTCGTCGCATACTTCGCGGCCTCGCCGCGATCCCCACGCTCGAGGAAAATCCGGCCCAGCAAAATATGCGCATCGATCAGTTTAGGATCCCAGAAGATTGCGGTCTTGAGCGCGGCGATGGCGGCCTCCGCATCGCCACGACGCTGATTGATGCGTCCGCTCAGGAGATAGGCCTCAGCGTTTGTAGGCTCAAGCATTACAACCCGATGCAGCTCCGGCAAAGCCTCGTCGTCGCGACCAGCCTGATAAAGATCACGGGCTTTCGCCAGTAGGTCTTCCGCACCTGAACCGGTGTCGTTCGTATTAATTCCGGGTTTTACCAACGTAGCAACGTCGTCGCGGTTTAACACGTCGCGCATGCGGGGCGAGACGCCACTAACGGTCTCGGATTTCTGCCATTCGGTCTGCGACTTTGCATAAGTTGGTAACCAGCGTCGAGCCTGGTCGTCTGCCGCGTTCGCTGTTTCAGTCTTGCCTGTCTTTTCCAGAGACTTGGCATAAAGAAAATACGCCTGACCATCTCTGGGGTCAGCGGTGATGACCGGCTTGAGTTGTTCAGCAGCTTCCGCGTATTTGCCCGATAGAAACAAGGCAAGGGCGTAGTTGAAATGTACTAAAGGATCGTCAGTCGATGACTCCGCGGCACGTGCAAGAAAAGAGGTACTCTGGGCCAGCAGCCGCGAACGTTCAGTGTCTTTCTTTTCTTCGCGCGAGGCCTGCAATGCAATCGCTCCGGCATTGTTATAGACTCCAATCAGTGGCACATCAGACGAAAGCGGAACGATTGCTGCCAGCGCATGCCCAAGGTCCCCGAGCTTGGCGTACCCAAGTGCAGCATAGAAGGCGGCCTCAGCATAATGAGGATCCTTTTTCTGCAACTTGGTGAAGTACTCAGTCGCATCCTTCCATTTTCCTTCGAGCATATAGAAACGTCCCAACTCAAAGGCGGCCTGGGGATAGACTGCTCCACCGAGAGCATCAGCGTAAAAGCGCATCGCGTTTTTCAAATAGTTGGCACGTCTGGAATCTCTCTCTCCCAAAAGCACCCCTTTTACGTAGGGCTCAAACGCGCGCTGGGGAACCTTAGTCGCTTCCTGGACCAACTGGTTTTGCGAGAACGGGAGGGCCTGGTCGCGCTGGTAGAGTATTTGATAAGCAAGCCGGCCGTGAATCTTTTGCAGGTCAGTCAGGGGGCCGCCGAAATCAAACTGGCGTGTTGCCCAACCACCGTCGAACATCTGACCGAGGGTGCGTCCTTCATTTACCTTGATCACGCGTGCAGTTAATTGCACATAAGCTTCAGCGGATGACTTGTCCTTTTCTGGTTTCTCTTTATCGGATTTTTCTTCGTTCTCGGCAGGTGTCACTGAATAGGTTCCGATTACGATCAGCGACGCTTTGGCTTCCCGGGCCAGCTTGATCGCGGTCGCCCGCGAGGGAATAACTGTTTCCGGCACCCGAAGACGGAGATAAGCCAGCTCGCGTTCGTCGCTGGAGACAACCAGCAAACCGGGCTTGTTGAGTAAATCAGCGAGCGAATCGGCAAAACTTTCGCCAACCCAGTTGTATTCAGGGTGGTTCGAAGTGTTCTCAAACGGCAAGACCATCACTACGTCGCTGCCTGACGCGTTTTGCCCGCAGCAAATGGCCGTATACAGAGTTAGCAAAAGGGCGATCGCCAGCCCGTTGAAGAGTCTTATGAAAGTAGTTCGCATCAATCAGGTTTCCTGTTAGTTCCGCTTAATCCCTCGATTTCGATGCCCTTATCGCATCGTCGGTTGGTCAAGCATTGTTGTGGGCGCGCCTGTTTAGCGCGGCCCGCAGCTTCGAGATAACTTGGCAATGGCTAAATAGCCATGAATTTCGGGCAGAAGTCGAACCAAAGACTTTAACAGAAAAGAGAGTTGACCGGAAATTGTAAGGGCAGTAGGCACTGGTTCAGTTTGGCTATAACTCAATTCAGATAAGAATGGAATTGCTGCACACGGCTTTGCCGTCTGATGTGCGGAAGCGGCTATGCCCTTCCGTTAGTACCGAATTGATTCCAGGGGCTATGCCCCCGGGGCTCAGCCCCGAGAATCATCACGCCCTTTACGGAAGGGCGTAGCCACTTCCGCACATCAGGCGGCAAAGCCGTAGCCACGAAACGCATCGTTTACCCTAGCAAATAGTAGCCAACTGAACCAGTACCGTGGCGGTACTCCATGGGCGCGCGGTATTGCGGTAGCAATTACCTTTGGAGGCATGAAGTAGTTCAACGAAGGGGTGGCCACGGAGTGCCAACCCTACGAACGCACGGCATCCGGTACCACGAGCATGGATTCTAAACTCGCTGGATGGCTCCTCCGAAAATTCCAGGATCGAGTTACAGCATTTTCCTGAAATCGCTTTTGTGGCACGCAAGCTGCTGTAAGTAAGCTCGGCACGCACGGGAGACCAATGGAAAGTCGCAACGTGCCCCCGCCGCCACCACATCTCTGAGCGCCGCCAGCCGCTGCGCCAGCCGCCTACCGAGCAGCCCTTCAGTCTACCTTCCGAAATATGAACCCAGTCAGCAATGACTGGGTTCTACCTCTTTTGGGCTCCCTCAGTTCACGATTTGTGTAGTTTTACTTTTTCGGCAAATTCACAATTTGTGTAATCGAGGCCTGACATTATTTTGTACTTTTGCTCCCGGAACCGATGGGCAGGCTCAAAAAACTCCCCTTATTACGAATAACTGCGGCTTTCCACAAAAACTTTTTCTTGGCACATAAGATGCTTCATAGCTAACCGGCATGCACGGGAGACCAACGGAAAGTCAAAACGTGCCCCCGCCGCCAGCATCCCTCTGAGCGCCGCCAGCCGCTGCGCCAGCCTCCCGCCGAGCAACCCTTCAGTGCTTCCCCCCGAAATTGGAACCCAGTCAGAAATGACTGGGTTCTCCTGCTTTTGGGGCCCAGAGTTTTTCCTGGAACGCGGTCGAGACCGAGCCAAGTGCTCTTCAAAACAGCCCAATCAAGGCAGTCAATCTGCGACGGATTTTGTCACTTTGACTGTGACGTTTTCTGTCTTTTTGACTCGGTTTTTGGCTGATTTGAGTTGCTTCTCACGAATTCAATTCGTCATCAAAAAATTTTTCGGAGTTGCTCCTTCTGACAGGTTTCCGCAGCCTGCTTTTTGAAGTGACCTGGTTGAGACTGTAGGCCGCTAATCAGGCTTTTGGTAAACTCGCGCCAATGGAGGACGTATTCTCGACCCCGCCCCAGGTCAATCCTGGCAGTGCAGCGCGGTTGTCACGATTTGCAACCCGCGTTCGCGCCGAAGCGCCCTCAATTACTGACTGCGGTGCAGCACTTGTTTCCGCCATCCTACTCATTTTCGCATTTCCAGATTTCAATCTCTGGCCATTGGCGTGGATCGGTCTCGTGCCCTTGTTACTGACAGTCGCCTCCAGGCCGCAACCGTGGCGCTGCTTCCTCTTAGGCTGGCTTTTCGGGACGGTTTTTTTTTATGGCTCTTGTTACTGGCTCACGTATTCGATGATCCACTTCGGTGGAATCTCGGCCTGGCTCGCGTTTCTTCTGATCCTTCCCGGAGCAGTGGTGCTTGGCGTCTTCTCTGCCGTCTTCGCCTTACTAATCGCACTCGCGATCCGAAGATGGGGAACCGTGGCTTTGTTTCTGTGTCCTCTGTTCTGGTCCGCGCTGGAGTGGGCAAGACTTGGAATTACGGGACAGCTCTGGAACTCCATCGGTTATTCGCAAGCTTACCAACCACTGCTGATTCACACGGCGCGTTGGGGTGGTGTGTATGCCGTAGGCTTCTTGATCGTTTTCATAAACTCGGCCATTGCCTTTGCGCTTTTGAAACGTAGCGCCAATGCATTGGTTGCTACGACAGGGGCCATCGCGCTCTCAGCGATTCTAATCCTCCTGGCGGACCGCACATCTGTTAGGCAGTGGGATAGTGAGGGCAAAGCCGAGGCGATCGTCGTCGCTATTCAGCCAAACGTTCCGATGGAGATCGTCAAGTCGAATGAGGACCTGCGCACGCTCAGCGCTCGCCACTTTGAGATGAGCAAGGCTGCACTGAGACAGTTGCCAGATGATGGAACGCCTCGATTGGTTATCTGGCCCGAATCTCCGATGAACTTCGCTTATGGTGGCGATTCTCAGTTTCGTGAAATGATTGCTGCCTTCACAAAGACAAACAACACTGTCGTGCTGCTCAATTCTCAGGAGGCAGCGCCCAACGATGGGATCTACAACTCAGCGGTCCTCGTAAATCAACAGGGTAGCCTCGTCGCTCAATATGATAAGATTCGCCTGCTGCCGTTTGGCGAATATGTTCCGCTGCCGCGCTGGGTGCCGGGAGCGGGTTTGATAAGAGGGATGGTAGGAGACTTCACGCCTGGCTCGAACTACGGACTGATGCCTGTTGGACCAGTGCGGGCCGGAGTCTTCATCTGCATTGAGTCGGCTTATCCATCAATCGCGCGAAGGTTCACACTAGAGGGCGCGGATGTGCTGATCAATATTTCGAATGACGGCTATCTCGGACCTACGGCCGTGATGCGGCAACATCTGGCCAATGCGATTTTTCGCGCGGTTGAAAATGGCCGTCCTTTACTCCGGGTTACGAACACCGGTATCACGGCTTTCATCACGCCTGCGGGCGAAGTGCGAGATGCTACACCGGGCTTTAAGCCGGATGTTAGGACCTGGAGGGTCGCACGCAATGCAAGTGCGCCAACCTTTTATGCAGTGCATGGCGATCTATTTGCCGCGGGTTGTTCCGTCTCAGGCTTTTTGATTTTTCTTTTCTCGCTTAAGAGAAGAGGCAGTGCTAAACGCGGCAAGAAACGTTCAGCAGAAGCTTAGTAATCAGGCGTTAACATTTTTGGAGGACCAATGATAGAGACTCTATCAATCCAGGATTTAAGAAACACTTATGGAGAGTTGCAAACTCACGTCGAACAACTCGGGAGGTTTCTTTGATGTTTCAGCCCGGCGCGAAGAATTGAAGCGTATTGAGAATGAAGCTTCATCGCCGGATTTTTGGAACGACCAAATGGCTGCCCAGAAACTCTTGCAAAGGCGGACAGTTCTGGAGAAAAAAATTCAGCGACAAGAGCAGTTTGAATCTGAGATCGCCGATGCGGGCGTACTTTTTGAATTTGCAGAGGAAGATGAAGAATCTTTGAAAGAACTTCGAACACTGGTCGAACGTCTGAGGCATGAGATCAGTGTTGCGGAAACCGAGATGCTGCTCGGAGGTGACAATGATCAGTTGAACGCCATCTGCACCATTCACCCAGGTGCAGGCGGCACGGAGTCGCAGGACTGGGCCGAGATGCTTTTGCGCATGTATCTGAAGTGGGCGGAGCAACGGGGATTCAAAACAGAGATCATTGATTACCAGCCTGGGGAAGAAGCGGGACTCAAGGGAGTGACGTTCAGAGTGGAAGGCGAGTACGCCTATGGCCTGCTGGCGGCTGAAGCCGGGGTACACCGGCTGGTGCGCATTTCTCCCTTTGATCAGGCCGCTCGCCGTCATACCTCGTTTGCGTCGCTGTTTGTTTATCCAGAGATAGACGAAACCATCGAATTGGAGATCAACGATAGAGACCTGCGCGTTGACACCTATCGAGCCACCGGTGCCGGCGGCCAGCACATCAACACCACCGACTCGGCCGTTCGCATTACTCATATCCCCACGGGCATTGTCGTGCAATGCCAGAACCAACGGTCACAACATCAAAATCGTGCCGTCGCAATGCAAGTTCTCAGGTCGCGGCTATATGAACTGGAACTGGAAAAGCGAAAAGCTGAGACTGCAGAGCTGGAAGCCAACAA
>DATBRN010000304.1:0-18365 GCA_036560225.1 Pyrinomonadaceae bacterium
GTAATAAGCAATCGTCGGCAAAAGATAATCCTGCACTACGGCGCGCAGCGTAACATTCGGACTAACCTGCTCCGGGTGGGCCAGCGAGAGGTTTGAAAGTTCGTCAACTGTGTACGACTTGTCTCCATCTTTGGTCGTGTACTTGCCGTCGTCAGAACGAGTCAGCGCGTGTCGTGCGCCGGCCTCATCGTGAATGAAGAGCGGAAAGGAATTCTCTGAAGGCGTAACCTGCGCGTGGTAACCGGCGTCGACAAGTCTTCGACTACGTACTTCGATGGCTAAAGCAATCTCATGCGCGCGCGCTGCCGCACGTGCATATAGCGGTGCCGCCAACGCTTTGAGTCGCTGATCAAGTGGATCAAGGAGCACGAGGCCGTGACGACCAAGTAAAATCGTCATCATGCGCGCAAACGCTTCGCCATACGAACGGCCTGGACTCCAGGCATCGCGCACCAAAGCCTCCAGATCCGGTGTGAATTCAGAGCTGGGAAGTTGTTCGAGAAGTTGCTCGACCACTCCATCGACGGAATTGTCGAGGACGACGCGGCCCACGGGCTGTCCCTCCCGATGTAACTCCGGAGAGACTTCCACATTCGTCAACCTACAGTCGCGTCCAATGAACTCTGCCTTTGCTACTTCAGGGAAATCATGGTCTTCGGTCGCGATCCAGAAGACGGGAACCGCTTTGGTATTGCGCTGAGTCAGGCAGCCGGCGAGCTTCACCGCTGATAGCGATTTGTAGATCGTGTAGAGCGGGCCAGAAAACAAACCTGCTTGCTGCCCCGAGACTACGGCCAGGCAGTCTGGATCGCGCAGACGTTGAATGTTCTTAAGGGTTTCTTCACCGGCGCCCCAGGCGGAATTCATCTCCTGAAGCGCATCGCATAACGTATTGCGGTCGGTCTGGTGCGCGGAGAGAACTTTGGCCGCTCGCGCCGGCAACTCGTGATGAAACCGCACTGCTTCGGGGTAAAACTCACGCAGGGCTGTCGGATCATTCAGATAATCGAGAAAAAGCCGCGTTTGATGAGGAACGCGCTCGAAAGAGAGAGTCTCGACTCGCAACCCAGATTCTTCAGGCGCACTGTAACAAGCAGGTTCGGCGGTGCTCAATTTAAGATCACTCCCTGAGGAAGCATTTTACGCAGGATGCCGGTCTTGTACCAGTTACAGTCTAATCGGTCGGTGCGAGAACACGAGCAACGACAGGTAAAGAGGAAACATTTTCCATTTCTCATTTGACATTTTTCATTTCTCATTGGCGGATTAGGTACGAAGTGCAATCCCTTGATCTGAGAGTATTACCGCGCCGTTTAGAGAGGACACTTGTGTCCCGGCGCGGGGAGGCAGACAAGTCTGCTTTCTAAACGAGCGCATTTTTGTTAACGTCGTGTCATACGCGAGTTCACTCTGGAAGCGCAAATGAAAACTGAAAAATGTCAAATAAGAAATGGAAAATCTCCTAGCCTGAGCCGTGGAACGTCTCGTTGTTAGTCTATTGTAGCCGGAGCTACAAGCGCCCTTACCGTTTCATGATCGGCTTCATCCAGGCAGCGTCTGATCTCTTCGCGCGCCTCATCATCCGGCGACCGTAGCGGAGCCCGAACTGCCCCACCAACATAACCTCTCATTTCAAGTGCAGCCTTGAGACCGCCAATACCAAAGCGGATGGTCACTGCTTCTGCGAGTGGCGTCAACCTCGCTTGCAGGCTCTCAGCGAGTTTGACATCTCCGGACTGCACTGCGCGGAAGATCGCGAGGCAAAGTGCAGGAGCAACACATCCCACGGCGAGAATTCCGCCGCAAGCTCCCGCGCACAACGCCTGGTGAACAACTGTCCCGTTTCCCGTAAGCACGGCAAAGTCTTCCCGAACAAGTTTGAGAGTTTCTCTTAACCCCTCGACGTCAGCAGAACTGTCCTTGATGCCGATGATGTTTTCGTGCTCACTCAACCGCGCAGCCGTCGCCGGCTCAATCTTTATTCCCGTCAGCGCCGGCATGCTGTAGAGGATGACGGGAACCGGTGATTCATCGGCAACGTGCTTGTAGTGTTCGATGAGGGCCGCTTGCGTGATTGCCGAACGGTAGAAGTGTGGGGTGATAACAAGAACGGCGTCGACGGCTACGGTTTCAGCAAGTTGCCTGATCTCGTTGACAGTCCCACGCGTGCTCTGCTGGCCAGCGCCGGCAATAAAGATCAACCCGTCCTTACCTGGCCCGACCTCCTTGCGTGCAGACTCAATCACTTCAAAGTATTCGCGTTCGTCGAGATGGGATCGCTCGCCCGTGGATCCGAGGATTACATAACCGCTAATCCCGGTGGCGTTCCACCTGGCGATGTTCTGATGCAGACCATCGAGATCTAACCCTCCGTGATCGTGAAATGGAGTTGTTATAGGCAACAAAACGCCACTCAACTGTCTTGCAGACAGTCGGGTGGCGGAGGTTTGATGATCAGTCTTGGTCAAGAGGCCCGCATTATAACGATCTACGAAGCAGCCGAGCAAAGCGCCTGTTCGCTGCACGGTTCTCGTTAACGTTTCATCATTTCTTCTTCGCGGCTTTCTTCGTGCTCTTGGCTTTGGCTTTCTTGGTGCTCTTGGCTTTGGCTTTTTTGGAGCTCTTGGCTTTGGCTTTTGAAGTGGCTTTGCTGCTCTTGGCTTTGGTGGCCGTAGTCTTGGCGAGCTTCGGATAAACCCCGGACATAAAGGCATAGTCGGACTTGTCTATGTCCAGCCCACCGAGGATAGGCTTTCCATTCTTGGTGACTACGCCGGGGATCTGGTAACACATGATGGACTTCTGATCAGCAAACGTAGTACCTATCAGCGAACCTTGCTCGAGCGGAGTCAGCACTTGCGCCTTAACCATGTCCGGATCCCATCCCTGGGTTTGACCGAAGAAGTTGATTGCCTTTTGCGGATCGATCAGATTTACCAATTCCCCGCGCATGTGTTCATGAGGACAGCCCAAAGTATGTCCGGTCTCGTGACGAACAACCCGGTGAAACTCTGATTCCGGAGTGCTCATCGAAAATGCTTCAAGATTCATAGTCGCTTCTTTGGCTGGAATGCTCAGAATATCAGTCCCCAAATAGGACCAATACCCGTCCGCCTCGCGGGCGATGCGTACCTGCGGATCAGTTTTGCTCAGGAAAAACTGAACGTTGGCTGTTTTGTTCCAGGCGTTCATGTGTAGCAGGATTCTGGTCTTAAGTGCCTGTGGAGGATTGTCAAGAAAACCAACTGACAACTTCACACCTTTCGCTCCCCAGTATTTTGTGGTCATTACAGCGATACTCATCGGGGACGGCGCGAATCCTTTGTGCACCAGCATCAGCCGATTAATAGGAGGGTGGTTCTGGGGATTAATCTGAGTTGCCTTTTGGGCCGACGCGACCCACAAGTCGGGGTGAAGCCTTTTCGGCGTACAGGTAATTGGTTCACTCATGCTTTTGCTCCTTTTAGTGGCGAGAGAGGGTTTGGAAGAGGCCGAATTACTCCTGCGCTTAGTAGTAATTATCCGTGAAGTTTTCTGACGAGCTTGAGAACTCGCGCACGATATTGCAAGCACCCACCGTTGTCAAGACTTTTGCAAGATTCTTTGCACGCTTTTCAAACTGGACCGTGAGCTAGGAGGAACCATAAACCACTTCAGATCGTAGTGTGGTCCAGATCACTGAAACACGCACCGTCCTCGCCTGAATCGACGGCGTCTCGCCCGAGCACCGCCAGGTGCGAGAATCTTACTGAAGCGGCAAGCCCGGATCGGTTGTTCGCTGCGCTCAGTGCGGGCGAGACGCCCGCGGTCCCAGTGTCTATGGTTCTAGTGTCTATGGGTCCCAGGCTAAAGTTGTCGCATTGTTCGCACTTGACCTTACGCCTGAACCGCCTCGATCATGTCAGCAGGCAATTCACTGAAAAAACTGGAGATCAATTTGAGCAACTATCGCTTCATCCAACTCGATGTGTTTACGCAGGAGCCTTTTGCGGGCAATCCGCTGGCTGTGTTTCCGGAGGCCGAAGGACTGACGGACGAGCAAATGTCTAAGATCGCGCGGGAGATGAATCTCTCGGAGACCGTCTTTGTACTTAAGCCTGCTTCACAATCTGCAGGGACAACCACTGCCAATGCACCTGAAACCAAGGATCCGGACCGAGCAAACTCTGTCAAAACCACTACGGAAGCGGCCCCTCAAGGCGTTGCCGTAGCGAAACAGCCGGAGCGGGGCGAAGAACCAGAGGTCTTGCGGCGTTTGCGTATCTTCACACCCGTCCGCGAAATTCCCTTTGCCGGCCACCCGGTGGTCGGTACCTGGAACGCGCTGGCGCGCGAAGGCGTTGTCCCGCTCCCTGAAGGCGGAAACGGGTTTACGCGCATTTACCACGAGGTCGGCATTGGCGTCCTTCCGGTAGATATCGAATTCAAAGATGGCGCGCCGGTGCAAGTGGTAATGACGCAGGGCAAGTTTGAAATTCTCGACGAGGTTGACGACTCGCATGAGCAGGCAGAAATTGCGCGGGCCCTTGGCCGGCTGCGAGAAGACCTGGACGAAAGCTTACCGATTCAAACGATTACTACTGGACTAAGGTCGTTGGTGGTACCTATTCGCTCGCTCGCGGATCTTCACCATTGCCGTGTTAATGCCTCCCTCCTAGCCGAGATCTATACGCGGCTTGGCGCGACTGGTTGTCATGCATTCTCGCGCGAGACGATTGAGATCGGTGAATCAAGAGCACACGCCCGTTTTTTCGCGCCCGCCGACAACATTCCGGAAGATCCGGCGACGGGCAGCGCAGCCGGTGCGTTGGGGGCGTACCTGGTGCATCACGGCGCGTCAGGCGCCGAGGCTGTAGATGGAAAGCTTCGATTTGTTATCGAGCAAGGGGATTTCATCAATCGCCCGAGCCGCATCCACCTTGAAGTCAAAGGCAAACTCGGAGCTATCGAAGAGGTGCGTGTAGGCGGAGCTTCGATCGTAGTTGCGCACGGCGAAGTCGTGTTCTGACAAGTTCCGAGTTTCGAGTTCCGAGTTTCGCGCAATCAGAATCGGGATAATCCAGATCGTTTAGAAAGCGCCCTTGTCCGCCCGTCGCGGCGGGGCACAAGTGCCCTATCTAAACTGCACGAAGGAAAACCACCGAACTCGGAACCCGAAACTCGAAACTTTTAATTATCATGAACGAGCAACTTGACCTGTTGATTATCGGCGCCGGGCCTGCGGGACTCTCGGCGGCGTATGCCGCAGTGCAAGAGGGCTTGCATTATCTCGTAATCGAGAAAGGCACGATTGCGGAAACGATTCGCCAGTACCCAGTGGGCCGTACGCTCTTCTCCACGCCAAACGAACTCGAGATGCACCAAGGGACATTAAAGCCTTGCCGCGAAAAACCTACGCGCGAGGAGTTGCTGTCCCACTACATCCATTTCGTCCTCGATTACGATCTCAACATAAACACTCAGGAAGAAGTAGTCAGCGTCGACAAACTCGAAACTGAAGGATTCATTGTTCGTACTGACAAGAACGAGTACCGAGCCCTGCGACTACTATTTGCGATCGGCGCGATGGCCCATCCTCGCCGGCTAAACATTCCCGGCGAGAATTTGCCAAAAGTGCATCACCTCTTCGTCGAGCCGTATGCGTACATTCGAAAGGACGCGCTGGTAGTTGGCGGCGGTAACAGTGCTGCCGAAGCGGCGTTGTTTCTTTCCGAAGAAGGGGCGCGCACCACACTGGCAATCTGGCGCGAAGACTGGGAGAACCGCGATCCGAAGGCGGGCGCGATGAAACACTGGGTGCGCACGCCGCTCGAAGTCGAGGTCACGGCCGGCCGTTTGTGCGTTGTGCTTTACAAAGACGTGAACTTAATCACAGAACGAGACGTTACCCTGACTACTGAAGGCGGCGAAACGCTAACGATTCCCAACGATGTAGTGTTTGTGCTGATAGGCAGTGACGCAGATTTGACGCTCTTGAAGAAACTCGGGGTAAAGACCGAGCCTGGAAAATTAACTGAAGTCCCGGTTTATGATCCTGGAACTTTCGAAACGAACGTGCGTGGTGTTTACGTGGCCGGCCACTTTACTCATGCCCGTCACATCAAGGCGGCCATCGATGTTCCCCGCCGCATTGTGCCACTGATCGCCCAGGGCTTACGGGTGAACGTGGCCGGGGAATGACATGGAACTTCTTAGCTTTTAGACATATTTCAATGAGCAAATTCCTCGGCAATTTCCCACTTCGCCTGTCGCTTTGCTTGGTCGCTACGCTAAGCACCTCATCATTCGCCCAGGAGAAGAAAGGGCTCACTTCCAGTCCTTCCTGCAACCCCGAGAACGCGTTTGCGATCCTGGAACGGCAAACTGCAGCGACAAAAACTTTCGACGACCAGGTAGAAAGGATCGCCGTGCTGATCCGCGCTGCTGATCTCCTGTGGCCCCTTCAGCAGGAAAATGCGCGCGCCGTTTTCACTGAGGCCTTCGAGCTTGCGAAACAGCACTATAAGGAGAAGGGCGACGATCCCAGCCGGGAAGGTCATTTCCTGATGATTAGTGTTCCCGACCAACGTTTTGTCGTTATCCAGGCGATTGCCAAACGCGATCTCGCCTGGGCCAAGAAGCTGATTGCGGAGATACTCAACGAGCAGCAGCTCGAAGCCCGCGAGAAAAACGACAAGAACGCTCGGCAAGAGAAAACCGCGGAGAAACTCCTGGGCCTTGCTAGTACGCTGGCAGCTTCTGATCAACCGGCTGCGCTCAGTTTTGCCCGGAGCAGCTTGCAGTACCCGGCGACTATGTACCTGCCCTTGTTCCTCTATCGGCTGTCTGAAATTGACCACGTGGCGAGCTATCAGTTTTATCAGGAGGCACTTGCCGCTTACAGCAGATCCCCGATGCCCCGTCTGCTCTACCTGTCATCCTACCCGTTTGGTAATAACCGCGAAGTGGGGGAAATGCCGGGCTACACCATTTACAAAGTGCCGACCGGCTTCGCGCCAAATCCAAATCTACAGCGCTTGTTCGTGCAGGTTCTTTTGAATCGGGTACAGCAACGCCTGGCAGAGCCCGCTGAAACGCTCGCCGGTGGCGACATTTCGGAGGCCGGGCAAATGTGGCTTGCCTTGACACGCTTGGAAAAACAAATACTGCACTCGCTGCCCGATCTGGCTCCGAAGGTCGAACAAGCAAAGAGCAGTCTCTTTCCCCTACTGTCTCAGCGCTCCCAGGGCCAGGTGGCTCGGATCATCAGCGAGCAAAGCGCACCCATCAAGAATTTCAGCGACCAGGTAGAGGAGGCGGAAAAGAATCCCAACGTCGACAGGCGTGATCAGCAACTCGTCTTTGCCGTCACGCGCGCTTCCACAAACGATGAGTTGGACCTGGTACTTAGAGTGGTTGACAAGATCTCGGACTCGGCGGTACGCGCGCAATTGTTGAACTGGATCTACTTCAGTCGCACGCAAACCGCGATAAAGAACAAGCAGCTTACCGAAGCCCGCAAGCTTGCAGCCAAAGTGGCCGAGCTGGATCAGCGCGGGTATCTCTATTTCCAGATCGCGGAACAAACCTTGAAAGAAAGCGTTGATCAGACGCAAGCGCGAGAAATGCTCGAAGAAGTAGTGGACAACGCCGCCAAGGCGCCTGCTACGCTGGTCACTGCGCGGACGCAGCTGGGCGCAGCTTATCTCTACACCAAAATCGATTTGAACCGGGCAATCGCCGTGCTGGGTGACGCTGTGAAAAGTATTAACCGTCTTGAGCAGCCCGACTTTTCACGCCAGTTCGTGATGAGGAAGATTGAAGGAAAAACTTTCGGTAGCTTTGCATCGTTTCAAACTCCGGGGTTCGACCCGGAGAAGACCTTCCGTGAACTGGGAAAGTCGGATTTCGATGGCACGCTTTATCAGGCGAGCAATTTCACGAACAAATTCTTGCGCGCGCGAACTTCGCTGGCGCTCATCGAGCCTTGTCTGCAACAGCCAGAGCAAATGAAGAAGAAGGCAAAGAAGTGAGTATGAAACTCTTTGCGTGAAACCGCTAGAAAGGAACTTCCCATGGATACAAACGGACACACCGTCAAGGAACACTTTGATAATCGCGCGCCCGAAGTGAAAGCGACCTACGTAGCAATTCTGAATGCTGCGAAAAAGCTCGGGACAGTTAAGGAAGAACCCAAGAAAACTTCCATCCATCTCGTTCGGAAGAGTGCTTTTGCCGGTGTAGCAACTCGCAAGTCGGCTTTGATCCTCACGCTTAAGTCTGATTCAGACATCGTCAGCAAACGCATTGCGAAACGTGAACAAGCCTCCGCCCGCCGTTGGCACCTCGAGGTCAAACTTGAAACTCCAGCACAAGTCGACAGCGAAATCCTGGGCTGGCTGAAAAAGTCCTACGAACTAGCGGGTTAACTAACGATTGGTTCTTAGAGAGACCGAGGACGGACGACCGACGACCGCATTAGTGGGTGTGTCCTGTACTTTCAAAGTCCAAAGACCCTCGTTTTACCCGATTCGAACGATTTATTAGCGAACTCGGGGAAACGAAGCTTCGTATCCTTTGAACGGAGGTTATCTGATGTTTTGTCCAAAATGCGGATTGGAACAGGGTTCTGAATCCGTTCATTACTGTTCGCGCTGTGGATTCAAGATGAACAGTGCCAATGAGGCACCTTCAAGACGTTTATTTGCAATCGCGATGTTTCTTATCTTGACCATGTTCGCATTCTTCGGATGGGGCTCGATGACGGCCGGCCCCGGGTACGGGGCCGCAAGAGTCATTGTTACATTCATCGCAGCAATCACCTCCTATCTTCTCTTCTGGTCTGACCTAAGACGCATTTCGCACAAATTGTTTTCACGTACCAAAGAACAGGCACAACAGGTGACATCGGCCACTCACGAATCCGGCTTGCCGCCGGCGCAAATGACGCCTGTGCCGGCTCACGTCTCGCGCAGAATAAATACAGCAGAGATGGTGCAGCCTCCGAGCATTACGGAGCAGACGACGAATTTGCTGGTCAAGAGGAAATAGTGAGCGAAATTTGAAGCAAGGTTAGGACTTAACAGAACTGAGAGCGAGACAATCTTAATGGGATGCGGGCATATAGCCGAATCCCGTAACATTGCTACACATTTTCGAGCCAACCGGTTGTTCGCGCTCTGCGCTCAGTGCGGGCGGGACGCCCGCGGTCCCAGTGGGTTGTTGACCGCTTCATCACGCTCTATGGCCAGTTGGTCACAAAACGCTTATATTGCTTTCGCATAAGTGTTATCAAATAGGCCTCATTTTTCCGCCACAGTCTCGAATGAACTGTGAATATTGCTTTCAGACCATTTCACCCACAGGAGTATGAAAATGATAGTCGCTTCTGAGTTGACTCGGGCGGGCTATACCCGCAGACCCTGCCTTTCTTCTACTGACTCAAACCAATCAATACTTACCTCCAAACTAAGTGGCACCCTCAGACTACTGGGAGTTCTAGTTGTTTTGTCTCTGCTCTCGTTATCTGCTTTTGCGCAGTATGGCGGACCAACCAAGTTGACGATCAAATCCAGCGTGCTCGGAGAAGACCGCACAATACTTGTACGGACACCTCCAGGATACGAAACAAACAAGCGTGCCTATCCCGTGCTTTATATGACCGACGGAGACGCTCACATTGGCCACACTGGCAGCACCATTGAATTCTTGGCCCGGAATGGCCGCATGTCCGAAATGATTGTGGTAGGGATCACCAACACCGACCGCACACGCGATTTGACTCCGACCAAGGGTAGTGGACCGAACGCAGAACAATTTGCAACCGCGGGCGGCGCCGATAACTTCCTCAAATTTATCGCGACGGAATTGTTTCCGGAGATCGAGAAGCAATACCGCGTGCAGCCGTATCGCGTGTTGGCCGGCCACTCGTTAGGCGGTCTCTTCGTAATCCATACGCTGATCACTCGGCCCGAAATGTTCAATGGTTATGTAGCAGTGAGCCCCTCGTTGCAGTGGGGCGATGATGCAACCTTGAAGCGCGCGGAAGAGTTTCTGAAAACGCGCAAGGAGTTGAACGCTACCCTATACACGTCGCTTGGTAACGAACCCGGTGCCATTGGCGATGCTTTTGTCCTCTTCAAGGACGCCCTTGCGAAGAGTCATATCAAGGGTTTTGAGTGGGATGCTCAGCAGATGGAGGACGAGGATCACGGCTCGGTAGTCATGCGTAGTCATTATGCGGGTCTGCGCAAAGTTTATGATGGCTGGCAGATGCCCCGAAATCCGGCGACCGGAGCTGTAGCCGGCGGACTCAAAGCCGCGGACGAACACTACAAGTGGCTTTCACAGAAGTTCGGTTACTCAATTCCCACTCCCGAGAACCTGATCAATCAACTTGGATATCAGGACCTTCTGGGTGGAAAACCAGAGGAAGCAATCGTCACATTTAAGGTCAACGTTGAACGGTATCCAGAGTCGGCTAATGTCTATGACAGCTTGGCCGAGGCATACGAAAAAACTGGGCGGATTGAGCTGGCGGCGCCGCTCTATGAAAAAGCAAAAACGCTCGGTCAGCAGAACCACGACCCAAACCTGGCGATCTACACTGCAAACTTCGTCAGAGCAAGCGACAAGGTCAAACAGTCTGCGGCGGCGAAAGTAAGTGGTGAAGCCAAACCAGCTGACGCGGCAAAGAAGAACCAGTGAGTCTAAATCTGTAGGGGCGGGCAACTCCCTGGTCGCCCTACGTCCGTTTTTAAGTTATCCGTTTAGAAAGCAGACTTGTCTGCCGCCGCGCGGTGGGGCACAAGTGCCCTTTCTAAACGGTGAAATTAAGAAATTTGGGTGGCCACCGAGTGCAACCCCTACAATCTTAACTGCTCGCTGCGCTTATCAACTGGCGGACTGATCGCTGATAATCGGTCGGTGAGCAGCGATACGTCAGTCCTGATAATCGGCGCGGGGGCCGCGGGCCTAAGCGCTGCACGCGATCTTTCCGCCGCCGGTGTTCAGGTTGTCGTTCTTGAAGCCCGCGAGCGCGTCGGCGGAAGAATTCACACCCACCACGATTCCATTGTTCCCATAGAATTCGGCGCCGAGTTTGTCCACGGCGAGCATCCTCGATTACTGCAAATCATTGAGAACGCGAAAGCGCCATTTTTCGACGTGACCAGTCGGCACTGGTATGTCGAAGATGGCATGGTTGGCAATTCTCACGAGTTTTGGAACAAGCTCACCGCTTTGATGGACTTGATGAATCCTGACCCGCCGGATCGCTCATTCAAGAACTTTCTCGACTCGCTACCAAACGATGAAGCTTCAGTCACGGCAAAAGATGTGGCCACTAAATTCGTCGAGGGGTTCCACGCTGCGAAGGCTAATCGAATTGGTATTCACGGTCTGATAAAGGCAAAGGAAGCGGAAGATCAGATCGGCGGTGACACCGGGTTTCGCATTCTCGGCGGCTATGACGTCGTGATTGAAGCATTGCGCGACGAGGCCCAAGCGCATGGAGCAATTGTTCATCTCAACACGATCGTCAAAGAACTTCGCTGGGCCAGGAATCAGGTTGAAGTAGTTTCAATAGCAGACAAGCGAATGCAAATATTCACCGCCTCTCGCGCTGTGATCACCTTGCCACTGGGCGTGATGAAGGCAAAGCACCATCAACGGGGAGCGGTTCGATTTGTTCCCGAGTTGCCACAGGAGAAACAAGCTGCGCTCGACGGATTAGAAATGGGTCATGCAGTCCATATTGCTTTATTGTTTCGCGAACGCTTTTGGGAAAAGCTTGACTTGCCTGCAAAGCATGGTCGAGAACATTTATCGCACCTCGGCTTTATCCATAGCTCCGAAGCAACTTTTCCGACGTGGTGGACGATGCTGCCCGTGCGGGTTCCGGTGATCGTTGGCTGGGCCGGCGGGCCAGATGCTGAGAAGTTTATCGGTCGCGATAAGGAATACGCAGTGGAACAGGCGTTAGGTTCACTCGAAAGGATTCTCGACGTTTCAGAAATCAACTTGCGTAAACTGCTGTTGTCTTCCTACGCACACGACTGGAGCTCTGATCCTTTCTCGCGAGGCGCTTACGCCTATCTCCCCGTCAACGGTGTTGAAGCGCAAAGAGTACTTGCCCAGGCGGTCGACGAAACACTCTTCTTCGCGGGTGAGGCGACGAGCGTTGGCCACATCGGCACCGTTCATGGCGCGATCGACACTGGACAGCGAGCCGCAAAAGAGATTCTTGAGACACTGTCGCGTGCTTAGTGAGCAGTCAGCCTTTCGCACTCATCACTCAAGATTTCTCATCGTCATCTATTCACGAATCAACTTTTACGATTTACTATTGCCGGCATGCGAACCAGACAATTTGGACGAACAGGCTGGCAGGTTGGCGAGATTGGCTATGGCATGTGGGGAATGGGAAGCTGGTCTAACTCAGACGATCAGCAGTCACTTCAATCTTTGCAAACTGCGGTGAATCTGGGCTGCAACTTCTTCGACACCGCATTTGCCTACGGCGACGGTCATAGTGAAGAACTGCTCGGACAGACCGTGCGCGCCAATTTAGGCAAGCGACTCTACACCGCCACGAAGATCCCACCGAAGAACAAACAGTGGCCCGCGCGGCCGGAGTTTACCCTCAAAGAGACTTACCCGCCCGACCACGTTGAAGAGTATGTACACCGAAGTCTGGAGAATGCCGGTCTGGAGAGTTTCGATCTTGTTCAGTTTCACACCTGGGACGATGATTGGTTACGAGACGATCGCTGGTTCTATAAACTTGACGACCTGCGCAGTCAGCGACTCATCAACACGATCGGTATCAGTCTAAATCGTTGGGAGCCATGGAACGGTGTGCGCGCAGTCAAGACAGGCCAGATTGATTCGGTACAAGTCATCTACAACATTTTCGACCAGAATCCTGAGGATGATTTATTTCCCGCTTGTGAAGAGATGAAGACTGCTGTGATCGCGCGAGTACCGTTTGATGAAGGAACACTGACAGGCACGCTAACGAAGGAAAGCAAATGGCCCGAAGGCGACTGGCGCAACACTTACTTTGTTCCCGAAAACCTGATTCCCAGCGTGGAGCGTGCCGACGCAGTGAAAGAACTGCTGCGAAAGTGGAATCAGGAGCATTCCGGCGAACCTGAGATCACTATGCCGGAGTTGGCTTTGCGTTTCATTCTGTCGAATCCCACTGTCTGCACGATTATCCCGGGCATGCGCAAGCTGTCGCACGTTGAAGCAAACGTCGCAGCCAGCGCTGCCGGTCCGCTGCCTAACGACTTGCACAAACAACTCAAGCAATACCGCTGGGTGCGCAAACCCACGCCCTGGTCACAGTAACTCTTAGTAGAGTCCCAAAATATTGACGACCAACGAGACCAGAAAAAAAGCTACCAGACCTGCAAACGCGCTCAGGACGACTGTAATCAGAAATTCCATCCCCTCAGCTTGATTCTTTGGCGCTATCATGGGGAGACCCTCCGTTAAATGACATTAGCCGCCTACGTCAAATCTCTTTCCATTGCCGGAGTTTGTGGCTTGGACTACAATTACGCCGACTTGCCGGCCAATTTTGTGAAGCATGGTTTTTGGGTTCCTACAGGTTGGCCGGAGCTTAGACTAAAGTGTCGCGGCAAGTCCCTAGGAACGTCTCAATAATTCCTCAATGATGGTTCTCAATGCCGCCTATGGCCGAGAAAACAACCGATTTTTATGAGTTTGGCCGCTTCCGCCTAAAGGCCGACGAGCGCGTGCTTTTGCGCGGGGAAGAGCTCGTCCCGCTCACGCCCAAAGCATTCGACATACTCCTTACTCTTTTGGAGAACGACGGCCGGATTGTTCAAAAAGACGACCTGATGAAGAAGGTGTGGCCGAACACCTTCGTGGAAGAAGGCAATCTCACCCAGAACGTTTCCTTGCTGAGGAAAGCGCTGGGCGAGAGCGCAACCGGTCCGCAGTTTATTGAAACTGTGCCGAGGCGCGGCTATCGCTTTGTGGCGCCAGTCAGCAAGGTAAATGGGACAAACGGCGAGCAGTCGCGCGAGATACTGAACAAACAGCTCTTGCCAAATGGCCCGGCGTCGTTGACTCAGGAATCGGGTGCCGCTGACCGAAAGTTGGAGCTCGAATCTCGAAACCTGAAACTTGAGGCCATTTCCAGGCGAAGACCGGCACTTGCGCTTACGTTGGCCGCAGTCCTTGTTTCTATTGTCGGTATCGCTTATTTGAGCGGACGCGACCGGGCGGGAGCGAGCCCCACGGCAATCCAATCAATAGCAGTCTTGCCATTTGTCGACGATGGTCCGGATGCAGACGCGGAATACCTTGACGACGAGATCGCCGAAAGCCTGGTTAACAGCTTAACCAAGCTCCCCAAACTGCGAGTGGTGCCTCGGAGCGTGATGGTTAACTACAAAGGCCGAAACGTTGATCCGCGCACGGTGGGCCGGGAACTGAATGTGCGCGCAGTCGTCACTGGACGCGTGCATCGCCACGGCGACACGGTTAGCATTCAAGCAGACTTGATAGACCTGGACAGTGTCTCGCAGATTTGGGGCCAACATTACGATCGCAAGCTCGCTGATATTCTGCTGGTTCAGGAAGAAATCTCCCGCGACATCTTTGAAAACCTGCGCTTGAAGTTGAACGTCGAAGAACAAAAGCAGCTGGAGGCCTACCGCCTCTATCTGAAGGGACGCAACGCCTGGAACAAGCGTACACCGGAAGGACTGTCGCAAGGCATCGATTACTTCCAACAAGCAATCAATACGGATCCTAATTATGCTGCGGCTTATGCGGGCCTGGCTGACTGCTATAACATGCAGGTCATTTACGGCGTGCATCAACCAAGCGAAGGTTTCCCCAAGGCAAAAGAAGCTGCTGTCAAGGCGCTCGAGATGGACGAAACCCTGGCCGAGGCACACACGTCACTCGCATTCATTAAGTTTCGCTGGGACCGTGATCGAGTCGAGGCCGAGCGGGAATTTCAACTGGCCATTAAGCACAAACCAACCTACGCTCCGGCCCATCAATGGTACAGCTCTTACCTTGTCGCGCTGGAACGGTTTGACGAAGCCATCGCCGAAGCCAAACGCACGCAGGAACTCGAGCCATTGTCCTTCATTGCGAGCTCGCACCTCGGCTGGATTCTCTACTTGTCCGGGCGAGACGACGAAGCAATTGCCCAATGCCGAAAGATTCTGAAACTCGACCCAAATTCTTTTCCTGCCCGCCGGTACCTGGGACTTGCCTACGAGCAGAAGGGCATGTACACGCAGGCCATCGACGAGTTTCAAAAGGGTTTGAAACTTTCCGGTAGCCCGCTGATGCTTGCGCTCCTTGGCCACGCTTACGCCGCTTCAGGGAAGACTGCCGATGCGCGCCAAGTGTTAGCCGATTTGCATGACTTGGAGACTAGACGTTACGTGTCGCCCTACACTGTAGCCGCAATTTACACGGCACTCGACGAGCGGGACCAGGCCTTTAAGTGGTTGGAGCGGGCCTACGAAGAGCGTGATGTTTGGTTGATGAATCTGAAGGTCGATCCCGTGTTTGCGAAGCTCCGTTCCGACAAACGATTCCATGACCTCCTCACTCGCGCGGGCTTGAAACCGTAAGAATCGCACAAGAAGTTCAGAAATTCGATGTCAGGTTGCTTTTTTCGAGCACGAACAAGCTAAAGCTTGAACTTTCGACTGTGTGCTGACCAAGAAGCGAGCCAGAGGAGGTAATCTATTATGAGTGCAGCGGGCGCAGCCGCGGCGATGGCGGCAATTGCACAAGCAATAAAAGCGAGTGGAGTGCTTGTGCGAGTTTCTCCGGATGATTTTCAGAAGATTCTTCGCAAGGTTGAGAAGCCGCTGGTCATCTATGCCACCGGCGGTCTGTTCAAGAAAACCTATCAGTATCTAACCAGCTACAAAGGGTTGGCTTTCTATACCAAATCGTCTTCCGAGATCATTCTTCCAGCCGGGACCGAAACCATCATTGCCAACAAAATTTGGATCCCTTAGGCAAAGGCCGTTCTGCCTTCTGCCTTCTGCCTTCTGCTTTCTGCTTTCTGCTTTCTGCTTTCTGCCTTCTGCTTTCTGCCTTCTGCCTTCTACGGCGCTCCCCTCAGACGAGCTTCCAGGTGTTCGCGCCGGCTGCGGCTGAGTTTCAACTGCGAACCGTCTTCAAGCACGACGATGTAATCGCCATTAAAGTGAGGATGCATCTCCTTGATGCGGTCCAGGTTAACGATTATTGAACGATGAATGCGCACAAACTTTTTCGGATTAAGTTGGGCTTCAAGATCATGCATCTTTTCGCGCAGTAGATGCGATTTGCGACCAACGTGGAGCTTCGCATAGTTTCCGTCCGCTTCGATCCAGTCAATATCACTTACCTTCAAAAGTACCACTCGGCTGGCGAGCTTGATCATTAGCCGGGTTAGATAAGGTTTCTGTTGACGCTCGTCTTGACGTTGCTCACGATCCTCAAGCAGCGCCATCAACTTTCTGCTGATCTTGTCGATTTGCCGCTGCTCGATCTGCACCTTCGCCTTCTCAAGAGCCTTTTGAAATCTTGCGTCGTCGAAAGGCTTCAAAAGGTAGTCGAGTGCATGAACCTCGAAGGCCTTCAGCGCATACTGATCAAATGCGGTAACGAAGATGATTGCCTGAATTTGTTGTGGACCAACCTCAGCCAGCACATCAAAACCGTCCATCTCCGGCATTTGAATATCAAGGAAGACGAGTTCAGGAGAGAAGTTCTTGAGGGCCTTGACAGCTTCTCGGCCATTTCGGCATTCCTCGATGATTTCGATCTGCGGATCTTTCTCGAGCAGCAGGCGTAGATTTCGCCGGGCCAATGGCTCATCGTCAACAATCACAGTTCGAATTCTCTCAACCATAGACGCAGATGAAACGAGAATAAAGAATTGACAGGATTTACAAGATTTACAGGATATCAGGATGGGTTAAGGGAGGTACCGGTGTTCCTGTGAGGCTTGTAAATCCTGTCTAAACGTCCTCATTATCCGTACGAAAAGGGATGACGATAACCACCTCAACACCTCCCTCGGGCCGATTCCGCAAGTCAAGTCGTTGGCTTTCACCATACAGTTGCTGGAGCCGCGCTGCCGTATTCGCTAATCCAATTCCGGCACTACTCTTTAGCTGCCAGTTTTCCGGTAAGCCGGCGCCATTGTCGAACACCCTTAACCTCAAAAAGCCGTTCTCAACATGAGAACTGACTCCGACCAATCCGGATGAGACGCTGCGAGCGATACCGTGCCGCAACGCGTTTTCAGCCAGCGGTTGTAGAATCAAACTGGGCACCAGCGCCCTGGTGCTGTTCGGATCAATGTCAATTACAATCTGCAGCCGATCGGAAAATCTCATCTGCTGGATATTCAAATAAAGCTGAAGGAAATTGATCTCCTCTTTCAGTTCGACCTCCTGCCTCGTCGAGTGTTCAAGCACTCGACGCAAAAGATCACTCAAACCAACCAGCATGTTAACAGCCGCGTCATTCTTATTGTCGCGCACCAACCCAACGATGCCATTCAGAGTGTTAAAAAGAAAATGCGGGTGTAACTGTGTTCTCAACGAATCCAACTGCGCTTGTGCCAGTTGTGCTTCCAATTGAGATGCCAGAAACTCGCGTTCGCGATACTTGCGATAATAGTCAAACGCGTAACAGACTCCGATCACCGCTCCATACACGAGTAGGTCAGAACCGAGGGCACCCTGCAGTCGCGATAGAAACCGTGGCCAAAAGGCAGTGGGGCTGGTGCCCATGTTATCGAACGGCTTGATCGTCAAGGTGATGACCGTAGCGACGGCGCTGTGCGCGGCGGAGAGAAACAGAAACGCGGGCAAGTGAACCAGGAAATTCCGTTTGCCGGCCGGACCTACCAGCGAGTAACGGCGGGCTAACCAGACCATGAGTGGCGTCAAAGGGGCCCATGCACACCAGGTCAAGATTCCCCACGAGAAAATGCGAGTCGCCGCATGGCCCATACCTTCGGCGCGCACTTCCAGATAGACCGGCCCGGCATAGATGACACCTAGCACGGCCCAAACGCATAGGATTGCTATCCATTTCAGCCACCAGATTCTTGCCAGCGTCCCCGGTTGCCTTTGATAGCTGTAGCTTGGCGAGTCGAAGCTTTGCATTAGTTAGGACAAGAAGAAATAATCCACAGACTACATAGATAACACAGATTCAGTCGAGCGTCAGACCGGCTAGTAAATCCAAGGCCGGCCAATTGCATTTCTGAATCTGGGAAATCTGGGTACTCTGCGGATTATATGCACGGGCGTGGGACTAGTTACTCTGGGCAGTTGAGTTGTTTCTAGCTACCTTCACGCTTAACAGGAATCGGTTAT
>DATBRN010000305.1:0-9288 GCA_036560225.1 Pyrinomonadaceae bacterium
GAGGCGGTGAGAATCGGTAATTGCGCCTGGTCTGAAGTGCGAATTCGAATCGTGCTATTCTGAAGTCCATTCAATCCGCTTAAAGCACTTTTGGCTACAACCTCGCCGACTGGCGGGGTGGACGAGTTATTCGAATTGTCATGAGTGAGTTCCTGGGGTCACTAACGGCAACCTTTGGCAAAGCGTCGAACTACGCCGATGAGCAGCCCGTCAGAGCTGAGATCTTCAGCGTCGAACGGCTGGAGCAATACGCACAGACACTAGCAGCCGAGCAAAAGACAGTAACTAAAAAGGGACGCGCTCAACTGCTGCCACGCCTTGAGGACAATGGCCGCAAGCTGGTTGCGGCTTACCGCTCTCTAGTTGAAGCAATTCGAACCGGTCGCGCGATCTCACCGGCGGCGGAGTGGCTGGTCGACAATTTCCACATCGTTGAAGAACAGCTGCGCGAGATTCGCGAGGATCTACCTAAGAGTTATTACCATGAATTACCGAAGCTTGCGGAAGGTGAACTCAAAGACTATCCGAGAATCTACGCCGTCGCGCTTGCCCTGATCACTCACACCGATTGCCGGCTCGATACCACCACACTGCGTCGTTTCATAGCTGCCTATCAAATAGTTTCTCCGCTCTCAATCGGTGAACTGTGGGCCGTTGCCATCACTCTCCGGCTCGCGCTGGTGGAGAATCTCCGCAGACTTGCAATGGTCATTGTTCGAGCGCGTGAGGAACGCGAGCAGGCCGACAAGATTGCGGACAAGTTGCTCGAACTTGCCTTGCGTCAGCCCGCCGCCTTAGTCCCGCTAATGACTGAGCGATTCGGAAAGCTGCCGAAGGTTCCGAGGTCGTTTGTCGTTCAACTCACGCAACGCCTTCGTGAACAGGACCCGGCTGTAACGCCGGTGATGGAATGGCTCGAGGAACGTCTGATTCGCCAGAGCACAAACGTCGAACAAATCATTCACGCTGAACATCAGCGACAGGCAGCGACGCAAGTTACGGTTGGCAACATCATCACCAGCATGCGTCTGCTGTCGACGCTCGATTGGCGAGACTTCTTTGAAAGCGTCAGTCTGATTGAGCCTTTGCTGGGAGCGGATCCCTCCGGCGCTTATGCAAAGATGGAGTTTGCCACGCGCGACCGTTACCGCCATGTGATTGAGCGCATCAGCAAGCGAACACGCTCGAATGAGCTTGAGGTCGCACAGGCGGTTGTCAAACTTGCGAAAGAGGCCGTAGAGGCTGAGGGCAAAGAAAGACAAGGTGAAACACAAAACGAAACTCCGCAGTATTTAAACGCTAGTCCCGAATCGCACGTCGGCTTTTACCTTGTCGATGCCGGTCTGGGCCAGTTGGAAACAACCTTCGCTTATCAACCAAAACTCATCGAACGACTGCGTCGCTTTATTCTGCGCCATGCGACGGGCATATACCTCGGCACGCTAGTGTTCCTCACTTTACTTGTCGCGGCTCTTCTGAGTTTTGCGATGTACATGAGCGCACCAGCCGCTTCGACCTTTGTTGGAGAAACTTGGGTTCTCCTCCTGATCACTGCCTTGCTGGCCCTGATTCCCGCCAGCGATCTGGCTTTGTGTGTGCTGAACTGGGACGTCACGCATTTTTTCCCACCGCGTCTCATACCGCGCATGGGAACAGCCAGTGGTATACCTGAAGAAGCTTGCACAATGGTCGTTGTGCCTACGATCTTTTCGGGTGAAGCTCAGCTGAATGAGCAAATTGAAAGACTCGAAGTGCACTTTCTCGCCAACCAGGACAAGCATATCTATTTTGCGTTGCTCGGTGATTTTCCAGATGCTGATGTTGAAGAGACAGCCGATGATGCACTCCTTCTCGCAACAGCCGCAGCTCGCATCGACGATCTCAATCAACGTCACAGCAACGGAGACTTGCCCCGGTTTCACCTGTTCCATCGCTTTCGCCAATGGAACCCGGGGGAAAACAGATGGATGGGTTGGGAGCGAAAACGCGGCAAACTGGAGGAGTTGAATCGTCTTTTGCGTGGGGCCAGGGACACTAGCTTCACGATAGTTGGAAGGACAACGAGCGAGACAGAAAAAGCGGCTGTCGACGCTTTGCTTCGAAAGATTCGTTACGTTATCACACTGGACTCCGACACGCAGCTTCCGCGCGACGTAGCGCGCAAACTCGTGGGCGCGGCAATCCATCCTCTAAATCGGCCAAAACTGGATCCGGCGCTCAACCTTGTCAGACGAGGGTACGGCATCGTGCAGCCTCGCGTGAGCATTTCTCTCGTTAGCGCTTCGCGCTCGAGGTTTGCGCGTATTTTTTCCGGGAATACCGGAATCGATCCTTACACCACTGCAGTCTCAGACGTCTATCAGGATCTCTTTGGTGAGGGAAACTTTACCGGCAAGGGCCTTTACGACGTGGAAGCTTTCCAGGCTGCTCTGGCTGCCCGCGTTCCCGAAAACTCTTTACTCAGCCACGATCTTTTTGAATCGTTGTTTGCCCGCGCCGCGTTGGCCACCGACATGGAGTTGCTCGACGACTATCCTGCCTCCTACGACGCTTATGCCAAGCGGCAGCATCGATGGACGCGAGGCGACTGGCAAATTCTGCGTTGGCTTTTCCCGACGGTTCCCGATGCGAACGGCCAGAAGGTTCGCAACCCGTTGTCACTAATTTCACGCTGGAAGATTCTTGATAACTTACGCCGCAGCCTCGTTGCGCCGTCAATGTTCCTGTGGTTACTTGCGGCCTGGACCATCTTCCCCTCTTCGCCGCTGCTCTGGAGTTTGTTTGTCGTGGTGACGATTGCCTTTCCGGTCTATCTACACGTCACGACAAGCCTCCTGATCCATCCCCGCGGAATTCCCTGGACCAGTCACTTCTGGAGTGTCTGGGGCGACGTTAGAACAAACACTACACAGGTAGCTTTATCAATCGTCTTCCTGCCGCATCAGGCTTACCTGATGGCCGACGCTATCGTCCGCACCATTTATCGAAAGCTGATTTCGCGAAAGAAATTGCTTGAGTGGGTTACGGCTGCTGACGCCGAAAGAACAGCGCGTCGCGATCTGGCTGCCTTCTTTGCGTTCATGCTTCCGGCTGAATTGCTGGCGTTATTGGCCATTGCCCTCACGCTCCTGGTGAGGCCAGCTTCGTCCAGAGTGATGAGCGTGTTTGTTGTGGCCTGGATTCTTTCCCCTTTCGTTGCTTACTGGATCAGTACCGTGCGGCCGCCGGAACGCAAGCTATTAAACTTCAACGAGATCGAGTTTGCGCGCCAGGTAGCGCGCCGCACCTGGCGTTTCTTTGAGACTTTTGTTGGCGCTGAAGACAACTGGCTGCCGCCCGACAATTTTCAGGAAGACCCGGCTCCCGTCCTGGCCCATCGAACATCGCCCACCAATATCGGATTGCTGCTTCTCGCCACAGTGTCAGCTCATGATCTGGGCTACATTGGTTCGCTGGAATTTCTGGAGCGGCAGGAACTGACGTTCACTAGTTTGGCGAAACTGGGAAAGTTTCACGGCCATTTTTTCAACTGGTACGACACCAGGACGCTTCAACCGCTTCATCCTCAGTACATATCGACCGTTGACAGTGGAAACCTGGCTGGGCATGCCATGGCGCTTAAACAAGCATGCATCGAGTTTCCCGACGCGAAGTTGTTTGATGAGCGACTCATTAAAGGGCTTGCCGACACAACGAACGTCGTCGCCGTCGAGGCCGAGAAACTCGGCAGCTCTCGGCAACGCACTGAGGTTGTCACCGTCAGCCAGTTGCACAACGAGATCGAAGCTTGTCAGAAGCTGCTTTCAGTTGGCCCAAGGGAGAATCTGCCTTCGTGGTTCCTGCTCTTTGAGTCTCTGCGGCAAAGAACTACTGAAATCGAAGACATCACTAACGCGCTGGCGCACGAGCACGGAGAGGCCAGCTTCGTAGAGCTGCGTTGGTGGCTGGGCGCCTTGCAGCACCAGGTTAGTTCCTGCCGCCGTGATGCCGACACGCTGACACCCTGGGGACGTTTGTTATCCCAACTTCAGGCTGATACAGCCGAAGGGTCAGACAAGCAGGACCAGTGGGAGTCGCTCATAACCCTTCTCCAAGCTGTTCCGACGTTAGCCGAAGTACCGGAGATTTGCGAAAGCGCATTGCTCCAACTATCCGCGCTTAGTGGAGACTTTCGCGAGCATTCAATTGAGACGCTTGCGAAACTGGCGACCGCGCTTGAGCAGGGGGCCAGCGCCGCAGGCGATTGTTTGTCGCGGCTAACCACTTTGGCGTACACCTCGCAACAGGTCATGGAGGAGATGGACTTCAAGTTTCTCCTCGATCCGGAGCGGAAAGTTTTTACCGTCGGCTACAACGTCTCGGCCCAGGTCGCCGACAACTCTTATTACGATCTGCTTGCTTCAGAAGCGCGGCTCTCCAGTTTTATTGCGATCGCGAAAGGGGACGTCCCACAGGAACACTGGTTCCGCCTGGGTCGCCAGCTCAGCTCAGTTAACGGCGGTCGTGCGCTTATTTCCTGGACCGGGACGATGTTTGAGTATCTGATGCCGTTGCTGGTTATGCGCAATTACCCCTCCTCGCTGCTCGACGAAACATATCGCACGGTTGTCAGCAGGCAAATCGAATACGGCAAAGAACGCGGCGTGCCCTGGGGCGTTTCCGAGTCTGCATACAACGTTCGCGACATTCACTTGAACTACCAATATGGACCATTCGGAGTTCCGGGGCTGGGATTGAAACGAGGTCTAATCGAGGATTTGGTCGTAGCCCCTTACGCAACCATGCTGACGGCCGCGATTGCTCCTCGAGCAGCAATGGATAACCTTCGCCGGCTCGAAAAAGAAGGAGCACTCGGCCCGTACGGTTATTACGAAGCCATTGATTACACAGCCGAACGACTGCCCCAGGATCAGCGGTACGTTTTGATTCGCGCTTTCATGACCCACCATCAGGGTATGAGTCTGGTCGCGCTCACCAACGTGTTGCTAAACGCGCGCATGGAGGAGCGTTTCCACGCTGATCCACTGGTTCAGGCAACCGAGCTGTTGTTGCAGGAACGTGTTCCTATTGGCGTCCCGGCCGCGGCTCCGCGCGCGGAAGAAGTCTTGACCGGGCGGGTAATGCAAACACCGCAGGGGATGAGCACTCGTGTTTACCACCGTTACGATTCAGACACGCCGCGCACTCAGCTGCTCTCAAACGGTACCTACAGTGTCATGGTCACTGCTGCCGGCGGCGGCTATGCCAACTGTGGAGCAAACGCAGTTACTCGTTGGCGCGAAGATGTTACGCGAGATAACTGGGGTTCCTTCATTTACCTGCGCGACGTCAGGAGCGGCGCCGTTTGGTCGGCAGGTTATCAGCCTGTTCATACGCGCCCGCAGTCGTACGAGGTAGCGTTCTCAGAAGACAAGGCAGACTTCTGGCGTAGCGATGCGGGCATCGTGACGCACATGGAGATAGTCGTATCGGCTGAGGACAATGCCGAGGTGCGCCGGATTTCGTTAACCAACAATTCCACCCGCCCGCGGGAAATTGAACTGACTAGTTATGCGGAGGTGGTCCTCAATACGCCACAGGCCGATGCCGCCCATCCGGCTTTTAGCAACCTATTCATTGAAACGGAATTCTTTGCCGCAGAAAACGCAATCCTGGCCCACCGCCGCCAGCGCTCCAGCGAGGACGAACCCATCTGGGGAATTCACGTTGTGGTCGTCGAAGGAGACTTGGTCGGGACGGTGCAGTACGAGACCGATCGCGGACGATTTCTGGGCCGGGGTCACACAACTGCGAATCCTGTTGCCGTGATGGAGGATCGGCCGCTGTCGAACACGACCGGTGCGGTGCTGGATCCGGTCTTTAGTTTGCGCCGGCGCGTCAGAATTCGGCCCAACCAAACTGTGCGCTGTTCCTTTAGCACTATTGTCGCTCGCTCGCGTGAGCAGGCGATGATGTTAGCGGATAAATATCACGATCCGAATACGTTTGAACGTGAACTGCGACTCGCCTGGACCAAGGCGCAGGTTGAAATGAGCCACCTGAACATAGACGCTGAAGAAGCGCACCTGTTTCAGCGCCTGGCGGCACGTGTCATTTATTCGGATCCTTCACTGCGCCCGCGACCGCACGTGCTCTCGCTGAACACCAAAGCCCAGTCTAGCCTCTGGGCGTACGGGATCAGTGGCGACATTCCGATTCTGGTGGTGCGGATCAGCAAGGCTGCTGACCTGCCTATGGTACGCAAGATCGTGCGCGGTCATGAATACTTGCACTACAAGGGGCTGAAGATCGATCTGGTGATTCTCAACGACAACCCCACTACCTATCTGCAATTGCTGCAAAAAGAACTGGAGACGATGATTCGCACCAGTGGTCTCGGAAGTTTGCAGGATAAACCTGGGGGTGTTTTCTTGCGTCGCGCGGAACAAATACCGGATGAAGACCGCATCCTGCTTCACGCCGTCGCCCGTGCTGTGCTTGTTACTGAACGTGGCTCGCTCGAGGATCAGCTCGAGCGGCCGGAGGTTGCTGAGCCACTACCTGCCCCTTTTGCTGCTCGTTTGCCCTCGCAAACTTATCCAGAGTCCCACGTTGCGCCGCCCGAGTTGACCTTCTTCAACGGTCTGGGCGGGTTTCATCAAGGCGGCCGCGAATATGTAACGTTGCTGGGCGCGGAACAATGGACGCCGGCGCCCTGGTCCAACATTATTGCCAACAAGAGTGACTTTGGTTGTCAGGTTACAGAAACCGGCGGGGGATACACCTGGTCAGTGAACAGTCGCGAGAATCGGCTGACGCCGTGGTCCAATGATGCCGTCTGCGATCCGCCGGGCGAGATTGTTTACCTGCGCGACGAAGATACCGGCACTGTTTGGTCTACAACTCCTTTGCCGATCCGGGAAACCGAACCTTACGTCATCAGACACGGCCAGGGCTATTCCGTTTTTGAACACAACAGCCACGGCATCTCCCAGGAATTGTTGATGTTCGTGCCGCTTGATTCGCCGGTAAAGGTTTCGCTGTTGCGCCTGCGCAATCGCAGCGGCCGGAAAAGAAGACTGAGTGCCACGTTCTACAACGAGCTGGTGATGGGCGTTCAACGCACCACTTCTGCTCCTTATGTAATTACGACGATTGATGAGCCAAACGCGACAATCTTCGCGCGCAATCCTTTCAATAATGAATTCGCCGGACGCGTCGCATTTGTGGCGACGAATGAGCGCGTTTTCAGCGCCACTTGCGATCGCAAGGAGTTTATTGGTCGTAATGGCACGCTGGCTCGTCCTGCCGCTATGCGACGGATGAATCTATCCGGTCGCGATGGCGCCGGACTCGATCCCTGCGCGGCGTTGCAAACCACAATCGAGTTGGCTCCACACGAAGGACGCGAAATCATCTTTCTGCTCGGAGAGACCGGCTCACAGGAAGAAGCCGAATCAGTAGTCGCAAAGTTTATCCATCCCGGAAATGTAAACGATGCGTTTGAGAATGTCTTGACGCATTGGGACAGGTTGCTTGGTACAGTTGAAGTCAGAACTCCCGATGCCGCCCTGGACCTGATGCTCAATCGCTGGTTGCTTTACCAGACGTTAGCTTGTCGCATCTGGGCGCGCTCGGCTTTTTATCAATCAGGCGGTGCTTTTGGTTTTCGCGATCAGTTACAGGATGTAATGGCGCTTGTCTACAGCAGCCCGGCCATCGCGCGGCAACAAATACTGATTGCCAGCGGTCGCCAGTTCAAAGAAGGCGATGTGCAGCATTGGTGGCACCCGCCCACAGGCCGCGGCGTGCGCACCCGTTTTTCCGATGATCTCCTCTGGCTTCCGTTTGTGACCGCCTTTTACATCAGCGTTACCGGCGATCGATCAGTGCTTGACGAAGTTGTGCCGTTTCTTGAACAGCCCCTACTGAAGCCGGACGAGCAGGAAGCCTACATGCAGCCTACGGTGTCCACCGAAGCTGTAACAGTTTTTGAACACTGCATTCGTGCTCTCGACCGAAGCCTGAAAGTGGGCGCGCACGGATTGCCGTTGATGGGATCCGGCGACTGGAACGACGGGATGAATCGCGTAGGGCATCTGGGCCAGGGCGAAAGCATCTGGGTCGGTTGGTTTCTCTACACGGCCTTGGCGGCGTTCGCGCCCTTCTGCTACGGCCGCAAAGAAGAAGCTCGCGTCCGCAAATACCGTGACCATTGCCAGAGTTTGAAAAACGCACTGGCGGAAAAGGGTTGGGATGGTGACTGGTATCGCCGCGCTTATTTTGACGATGGCACTCCACTCGGCTCAGTCCAGAACGATGAATGTCGCATCGACTCGATCGTGCAGTCGTGGTCAGTGATCTCCGGCGCTGCCGAAAGCTACCGTGCCCAGCGAGCGATGGCCGCGGTCGAAGAATACCTGATACGGCGCGGCGACGGCCTGGTGATTCTATTTACGCCACCATTCGACAAAGGCAGGTTAGATCCCGGTTATATCAAGGGTTATGTGCCAGGCGTGCGCGAGAATGGTGGGCAATACACGCACGCCGCACTGTGGACTTTGATAGCGTTTGCCATTCTCGGCGATGGTGAACGCGCCGGCGAGCTCTTCTCGCTCCTGAATCCGATCAATCACTCTTCGACGCGTGCCGGACTGCACAAATATAAAGTTGAACCATATGTGGCTGTTGGTGATGTATATGCAGTTCCACCCCACACGGGCCGTGGCGGTTGGACCTGGTACACAGGTTCGGCGGGTTGGATGTACCGCGCCGGGCTCGAGTCGATTCTTGGTTTCAAGTTGCGTGGTGAGACTTTGCAGATCGATCCCTGTGTACCGCGCTGGTGGCGCGACTTTGACATCACCTACCGGCGCGACCGCACCACCTATCGCATTAGAGTCGAAAATCCGCTTGCCTTGAGTCGCGGCGTCGCAACTGTCGAGTTGGATGGCGCCCTACAACCGCACGACGAAATACGCTTAGTTGAAGACGCGCAAACTCACACCGTCCGCGTTGTGCTGGGAGAGAAACCAAAAAGCCATGCGGACGAGGAAGAACCCGAAACTACTCCTGAACAACAAGCGAGCGGTAGTTAGTTCATCTTCAACTGGCACTGCGGGTGTCGGGCCCACCAGCGTCGAATGCCATTTGCCTGTTGCCGGCACCCAGTTCCAGGGGGACTGCGGGCTTCTCTACTGGCTAAAAACGCTGTGGTCGGAAACACGAATCGACGGGTCATGAGGTCAGTACCACCTCGCGGTAGCGGGTGGGTCCTACCATTGATGATTGGCGATTGCGGATTGGCGA
>DATBRN010000306.1:0-8980 GCA_036560225.1 Pyrinomonadaceae bacterium
AAGTATTAAGACACATTTTGCAGTTCCCTCAGCTTTCGCTACAATGCCTCCCAACCTCGTCATGTGGGCCGATAGCTCAGTCGGTAGAGCAACTGGCTTTTAACCAGTGGGTCGCAGGTTCGAGTCCTGCTCGGCTCACCATCAAATAGGGCGTTTGATGAGAACGGGTGGAGCTTTATCTGAAACCATTAAGTAATTTGGCTCCATTACGAGTGGAATTCAATAACTGAAATCTCAAGATAGAATTTCACTATCTGGTTTGGAGTCGGCTTCTTTAAATCGGACTCCGTTATGTAGCGGCCAATCAGCGCTGCGAAACAAAACTTCTCACCAACTCAGTCAATCATTCTTCAGTCTCATCCTTCCGTCTCCTATGCTATGTGCAGCACGGCAAATTTTCGCGCTGGCTGATCGTGAACTGCGGCGAGCCATTGAACTCAGATCGAGCTTAGCCTTAGCCCATCACCATTTAGGAATTTCGTTGGTGTGTGAGGGGCGGCGCGATGACAGGTCGGAAGAGTTCCTCAAATCTCGCGAACCCGATCCTCTCTCACTTGTATGCGTCAGGTGAACATGTCGGCACCGGATTCCACCTTCCGCATGCGCCGGGTTGAGTTTCATCTTCTCTGGCTGATTCTAGTCACTTAGTGGAGCTTTTCTGCGCACCTTTCAATTCGGGGCGCGAATAAGTTCCTGATATGAACAATCTGCATCTTTGAGACTGGCATCGTTCAGTTCGAACGCATTCCCCGTTTTTCCTGCACTAACACCCACAGAATCGTTTGATTAAGGCCAACGTGTGCTAAATCGTCGGGATTCAATATTTGGCACTCCTAAAGGTGTGCGGCTCCTGCCGGAGCAAGTTTGGCTCAAGTTTTCCTCAAGAATTTCTCAAGCCTCGCAAATAAAGTGTATCCGTCGTTCCAGAACATCCACGCGTGTCCTCGCAGTTTGGACTGGCGGTTCCGCTCCGCCAGGCCAGAGGTCGTCGCGTTAAGAGGTGAATGAAAATGAAAAGGAAGTTGGCAAAAACTGATTATGCGATCGCCCCGATAAAAAGGGTGAGCTTGTTGGCAGCCTTTTGTTTGGTTTTTGGCGTCGCGTTGCTCTCTCTGGTTTCTACTTCTCAGAGCGCTACGCCAACGTCGGGCACTGTCTCGGAGGGCAATCCGACCGCGACGTGGGCCGGGGCGATCATGCCAGCCAACCCTGACGTGCTGAATTCCCCTAGATGTGCTGGCGCGAACGCAGGGAATTGCGACAACTTCAGCCTCACCATCGCTCCTCCTTCCGCCACTTTTGGTCCCTATGTAGTAGAGATTCGGCTTGAGCCGCAGGGCGATTGGGACATGGAAATCTACAACCCAAATGGCACTTACCGGACTGGATCAGGAAATGGCGTTTACGCTGCTGAAGTCGTTACGCTCTACAGCCCACCGGCTGGCACTTACAGAATCGCCGCGTTTCCGTTTTCGCCGGTTGTGGGTACAGACGGCAACAGCTACGCCGCGAGTGCGAGACTTTTGCCCCAACCGCCGAGCGGCGCGGCTCCTCCAGGAAGCGAGAACGTCGCCTATGCGAATTTTGCCTGCCCCGCCGGACAAACATGCACGAGCGGTTTTGGCGAGCCTTCAATTGGTGTGAACTGGAAGACAGGCAACGTGATGTTTGCAGGCGGCGGCACGCTGAAAACATATCGCATTAATGACTTCAACGATCAGACTACTCCCGCGAGCGCCACTTGGACCAACGTCAGTGGAAATCAACACATTGCCACTTCGCCACGTCTTTTTGCGGATCCAATTCTTTTTACTGATCCACGTGCCGGTCGCACATTCGCTGGACAACTGGAGGGACTAACTCCGTTCGAGACGATGGAGTACACGGACGATGACGGCAACACATTTATTCCCAGCCAAGGGTCGGGCGTCGCTTCGGGAATCGATCATGAGACCATTGGCGGCGGCCCACTTGCCCCGCCGCTAACGCGCGATCCCAACCTGCCCCGACCTGCATATCCGAATGGCGTGTACTACTGTGCGCAAGCTTTGGGGCCGGCTAATTGCGCCCTGAGCCTGGATGGCGGCCAGACTTTCGGACCGGCGGTCGAGACTTGGACCACCGAGTGCGGCGGACTGCACGGTCATATCAAGGTTGCGCCCAATGACGGCACGGCGTACCTGCCAAATAAGGGCTGCGGCGGTCGGCAGGGCATGGCAGTCTCAACGGACAACGGGATCACCTGGACGATTCGAACGGTTCCGGGCACTGCGACTGGCGAAAGCGATCCATCGATCGGCATCGCTACTGACGGCACCGTCTATTTCGGTTTCGTGGATGGTAATGGCCATCCAAAAGTTGCCGTCTCTCATGACAAAGGAGTGAATTGGGATACAGTCGGTGGTGCGAAGTTCATCGATGTTGGGATCCCCTTCGGGATTCAGAACGCGGTCTTTTCAGCCGTCGTCGCAGGCGATCCGAATCGCGCGGCCTTCACATTTCACGGCACACCGACAGCCGGCGCGTTTCAGGATGCCAGCTTTACCGGCGTTTGGGATCTCTACGTAGCGCATACATACGACGGCGGTCAGACATGGACCACCGTGAAAGCCACCAGTGATCCAACACAGCGTGGCTGTATCTGGCTTGGCGGCGGAACGAATCAGTGTCGGAATTTGCTCGATTTTATGGACGCCGCGATCGATGAAGCAGGACGCGTAGTTGTTGGCTACGCCGATGGTTGCACCGGTGGTTGCGCTACTGACCCTACCAATACCGCCAAGTCAGTCTGGGGCACGATCGCTCGGCAGTCAGTCGGCAAGCGAATGTTCGCGGCATTCGATCCAGTGCCTCCTCCGAGTGGCACAACTTTTTATTTCCACGGAACCCCGGCAGACGAAGCGAATAAGCAACTGACATTGGTCGATGGTACTAATCGTGGCACAGCCACGTGGAGTACAAGTGCGCCGACCGGCACAGTTCCGATCACGCAGCAAACGCACGAACGGGCTAACCACGACTTCGTTGGCAACCCGCTCGCGGCTTACTGGCGGAATTCGTTTTCAGGATCGATTAATGGGAACCTCAGTCTGACTCTGTACTTGAGCACTCCTAATGCTGAAACCACGTTGTTGGGTGGCAGCCTTGAAGTGAGTGTCTTCGCTGACCCGGCTTATGTATCGGGTCGTGTGCAGCCACAACGTCTCATTGGCAGGGGAGAGATAGCGCTAAGCAGCGTCGGACCTACGCCCGTGCCGTTCACGGGGAGCATCGCCGTTAATGGCACCATACAAGGTGAGTTGTTAATACAAGTGCAACCTAGATTCCTCGATACTGGTGCTGAGATGTTGGTCCATTACGATTCGACTAGTACAGCATCGAGCTTTACAGTATCCGGCCTCAGTCCCCTGCCTAGTCCGAGTCCAACTCCGACTGCGTCTCCAACGCCTACGCCGACGGGAACTCCAGATACATGCACGACGACGCCGTCCTACTCGATCCACATGTCGCCGCCGGGGTTCGGCGATGACTGGGGCGAGCCGTCGATTGGCGTCAATTGGAACACCGAGCAGGTCTTCAACGGGACGCCCAATGGGGGCACAGTAATGTCCTTTGGCGGATTCGGTGACGGAAGCTTTCCCAACACCACTGCCTTACGAATCATCTTCAACGACACATATCCGCTGGCGCCAGTCGCAACGTGGGAGCATACGGCGCCGATGCCAACAGTCGGCGCGCCCAGAGTTTTCGGAGATCCAATTCTCTTTACCGATCGCGACACTGGAAGGACATTCGTCACGCAGCTAATAGGAATAACGCCACTGGGCTCGACGACTGCCATCACAGATGACGACGGCAGAAACTTCTCGCTGAGCGAGGGGTCAGGCCTGCCTTCGGGCATCGATCACGAAACTTTTGGCGGCGGTCCGTTCGCCGCTCCGTTGACGGGCGGCGTTACTTACAAGAACGCAGTTTATTACTGCTCGCAAAGTGTCGCTGATGCTACTTGTTCGCTAAGCATCGATGGTGGCGTAACGTTTGGCCCAGGCGTACCTATCTATACAGTAAACGATTGTGCCGGATTGCACGGACACATCAAGGTGTCTTCTAAAGACGGCACAGCTTATATCCCAAACAAAGGGTGTGGCGGCGATCTGCCTTTCCATGAAAACAGCAAACAGGCTGTCGTCCTGTCTGAGAACAACGGAGCCACATGGACCATTCGCCCTGTCACCACGTCAACGGGCAACGGAAATGGGACTAAGAGCGATCCGTCTTTGGGCATTGCAACTGATGGGACCCTGTACTTTGGATATCAAGCGAACGATGGGCATCCGCGTATCGCCGTTTCAAAGGACAAGGGTCAGACTTGGATCAACGATACCGATGTCGGCTCGGCGTTAGGAATTCAGACTGGCCTATTCCCAGCCGTGGTTGCAGGTGATCCGGATCGCGCAGCATTCGCGTTCTTTGGAACGACTACGCCAGGCGACAATTTTCATTGTGGAAACGGAGACGATTGCAGTGATGACCTCGGCAATAACCCACAACCGCCGTTCGAAGGAGACTGGCATCTCTACATCGCAACGACATATGACGGCGGGCTAACTTGGACGACTATTAATGCGACGCCAGGCGATCCGATCCAGCGCGGCGGCATCTGTGGTACCGGCACTTGCCGGAACTTGCTGGATTTCTTTGACGCCACGATAGACAAAGAAGGTCGTGTCCTGGTCGGTTATGACGACGGCTGCGTTAGCGCCAATTGCATCGCCGGCGGCGACAATGATTTTTCGGCTAAGAATGCGATCGCTCGCCAGTTGAATGGCAAACGGATGTTCGCCGCGTTTGACTCGTGTCCTAACCCGACGCCTACACCAACACCGACGCCAGTCTGTATTGAGGACAACGATAGCCAGGTAGCGTATTCAGCGGGATGGCACCTCATCAATGATGCGAGTGCGAGCGGAGGTCATTTCCGGTATCACACAGGTAATAGTCCAAACCACAGTGTGAGCCTTGACTTCACTGTTCCCTCGGGTAGCACCGGCTCGATCACCTATGCCTATGCCAAGAGTCCTAAAGGCGGCATGGCTGATGTCTATCTCGATGGCGTTAAGAAACAAACAATCAACTACGCCGGCAGTGTCGGCGCGACGCAGGCGCCGGAGTTTAAACCTGAGTACAACTTGACGTTGACAGGTTTGGCGGCCGGCAATCACAAACTGGAGATCAAGAACCTGAGCGGCGTGGTTTACGTGGATCAGTTCTGCATCAGCAGCGCTACGATCACGTCTCAACCTGCGAGCGGACCCGGCAACACCACCAACAACTCGGGCAGCGCTTCAGCGGGACAGACGGCGAGCAGCAATTATCAGCCGCAGTCTGGTTCGCAAGAGATCGCGGTTGCGGTTGAGGCGAGTCTGAATCTGCCGTTCAAGATCGCGCTGGTGAGTCCCTCAGGGCTAACCCTGCAAACGGTTGATGCGGTGAATGGCATCGCAACTATCAGCCAGCCGGTCACGCAGGGTGGCACTTATGTGATCAAGGTGGTCAACGTCAGCCTTGGCCCACTTCAGTTCACTACCACGACTACGCCTCTGGTTAAGCGATAGCAGCTACTCTGCTCGCGGGCATCCGGCAACAGTGGATGCCTGCGAGTATCTTCTTATTAAAGAGAATCGGAGCACACTCACCTCGCTTGTGATTGCGTTACGAGGAGGGTTGTGGGAATGCGGACCTGCAAAGGAGATGCATAGCAGTCTTAGAGAATTCGATACAGTAGCGGTTTTCTTTCCTGAGTCGACTGAACTACAAACGGTTAATCACTTTTTTGGCAAGCATCTTCGACTTCCCAATCTTGCTTTTTTCATCTCCGGGACCACCGACACTGACTCGGACGTAGCTATGACCCTTAAGGACGTAGAGCGCTCCGGCAACGCGACTGCCCACCCAAAAGGCTTCTTCGCCGATGCCCGTTATTTTCTTTGGCGGCGCTGATTTTTCCTCTTGCTCCACTTCTCGCCCTTTCTCTCGCTCGCCGCCTTTCTTAAGATCTTTCTCTCGATGAAAAGTATCTCTCCAGAACTCTTTAGGATCGCGGGCACCAGGGCCATCACCCCTTTGTGTAACTGACAGACTGATAGAATTCGTAAACGTCGGCAAGGTGAAAAAACACTGGGAAACATTAAAGCCCCCGGCAGATGTTCCGCTCAGTTTTGTTTCCTTTAGTGGCTCGCTCTGAATTGACTCGATGTCCTTGCTGGTGAGCATGGCGCACGCATCCACCTTCGGTTTCACGCCAGACGAATCGGCCGTTACTGTCTTCTGCGGAGTCGATTGGGTCGCTGGGCTTGTTGGCATTGGTGATGGTTGGGTAACCTTCTGGCTAGTTCCAGATCCCCTGCAGCCAGCAAGGACAAAAGGCAAAAGAAACAAAACCAACTTCAGTTTCATAAGATGCTCCTCACATCATTATTAAGCGGAACTGGAATTGCATCAGAGGATTCTTGCATGGCCATCTTCACTGGCGCAACTTGATTGCGGAAAAGCTTTCTACACATTCTGAAAAGCGCGCAGCGCATCCTGTCAGGCGAATCGAATCATCAATGACGTCGTTGCGGAAATAGATTTCTCGGTCTGGGAATGACTGAGGTTCGGATCTACAGATTGAGCAACATCCTACCGAGATCCTGAGAGGCGGGCCATAAGTGAGTACTCACACCTTTTACAATTTGTGACGTGAATACCGCCAATCAGGCGTGAATCGCTGTCACTACATGTACTCCAGAGCCGCTGAAACCTGTGTAAGATGTTAATAAGTCTTCTCTTCAACGACTTTCGCATGGGACCAATAACCCAGCGACCTTGACTGCAAAACCCAGTGGGTCGGAGGTTCGACTGTTGAATAACGGCAATTCGATCAATGAGGAGCCTAGAGCAATCGATCTCTAGGTCTTTCGCGTTGTGGCAAGTTTGTGGCAATTTGTCCCGAACAACTCAACCATAATCCACAGAACCTGCTTCCTCATGCCACGTCGGTCGAATACCGAAGTCAAGATCCCCGAAAACTTCTCATCTCCGAATTCGACTGCCGCGTGACTGGACAACAATTCTGACGTCCATATTTCGAAAAGAGCGAAGGTGGTTTCAAAGAACATTTGCTATCTAAACCGGACATATCATGTGCACTTAAACCGCTAGAAAAATCCTTGACACTTTTATCCAGCAGAAGTACGGTGCGCGCACTCACCGTTCTTTTCTCACAACCCGACGTTGTTAGTTTCTGGCGTTGCGTATCGGTCAAACGTTTAGAAGTCCACGCCCAGAGAGTTCGAAACTAAGCAGTAGCAGTAGTTGAGATTCACTCTCGATGTCGTGAAATACTCAAAGTATCAACTTCACCCTCGTGCAGGTTGTCGCACTATTGCCTCTCATGCGTCAGCCGACTAACTTTGATGGTGGAGGAGAAGAAGATCTACTTGCCTTGTATCTTGCTGGCGGGAGAAAGTCTCCCGAAGAACCGGACCTTATTGTGTTGGATGATGATCTCTGGGAGTCATTTAAAAATGACCCGGATGTTCAAGAAAAAAAGAGACTCGACAAGATTAGTTATGTTTGGGACGAAATTATTGAGGAGTTGTATCAGACGTACCTGGACTCCAAGCTAATTGCTGATGTCCCTATGCAAGCGACAAACTTACTGATATTGAAAAAGCTGTAAGAGTCATGGCGAGAGAAAACAGGTTTTCGCGCCGGTTGTTATCGATCAGCCTCGTTGATTTCTTGGAGAATTCGAAGGCCCTGCGATTGAAGTCAAGGATAACCGCATCTTAAATCATCCCTGCCCGCTTGCTCTAGCAATAGGGCGAACGGACATTAACTGCTACTGGCTTGCTCTTCACTCGTTTCAGACCCAGCCATTGGTGTCGCAATTTTCTTCGGCTTCTCACCGAGCACAACCCGTATCTCGTGTGGTTGGTTATCATCAAGCAGAAGAATCTCTTCGTGGTCTAGTTCCCGACCATCAAGCGCAACACTTAAAACCCCATTGCTGATTCCCAGCGGGTTTTCAACCTTGATTCCGTAAGATGTTTTCCCGAATCGATAAGTGATCCGATAGTCGCGCCACCATCTCGGTATGCAGGGATCGATCCTCAAGCGATCCCCAACTCTCTTGAATCCCAGTATAGATTCCAGGGCAGCGCGGTACATCCAACCGGCGGAACCGGTATACCAGGTCCAGCCGCCACGTCCGGTGTGCGGCGGCACGGCATAGACATCAGCAACGGCCACATAAGGCTCCACTTTGTATTTGTGTAGTCCCGCACGTGTCGAGGCGTGGTTGATTGGATTCAGCAAGGAGAAGAGTTCTCCGGCACGCTCGCCGTCTCCCAAAACTGTAAAGGCGATCAGAGTCCATATTGCGGCGTGCGTATATTGTCCGCCGTTCTCGCGCACACCGGGAACATAACCCTTAATGTATCCCGGATCGAGTTTGCTTTTGTCGAACGGTGGTGTGAACAGAATGACCAGCCCGTCACCACGGCGTATTAAGTATTCTTCCACGGACGACATCGCCCGCGCCTGACGATGTTGTTTTGCCGCGCCGGACATTACCCCCCAAGACTGCACGATTGAATCGATACGACACTCTTCATTTTGCGCGGATCCAAGTGGCGTGCCGTCATCAAAAAAGGCCCGGCGATACCAATCGCCGTCCCAGCCATTTTCTTCAAGGGCTGACTTCAGTTTTACAAGGTGTTGCTTATAGGTTTCGGCGCGGGCATCATCTTTGTGTTGATGACACAAAGGAACAAACGCCGTCAGAATGGTATAGAGAAACCATCCCACCCAGACACTCTCTCCTTTGCCAAGATAACCAACCCGATTCATGCCATCGGTCCAATCACCGGAACCCATGAGCGGCAGTCCGTGTTGACCGACAGCCAAACTGCGATCCATTGCGCGAACGCAATGC
>DATBRN010000307.1:0-27180 GCA_036560225.1 Pyrinomonadaceae bacterium
GGATAAAGATCAAGCGATCGTCAGTGAAAATTTCGTGGACCAATTTGATCGCGCCCTCGCGAATGTTATCTCTGTAGTCACCGAAGCAGGCGGCAGTGTGGATCAGATTGCCAGGTTGGTGCTCTACGTGACTGATAAAAAGGAATACCAGCTATACCTGAAGCAGATCGGCGAATCCTATCGTGCACGGATGGGAAAACACTTCCCGGCGATGGTGCTTATTGAAGTGCAAGGCTTGCTCGAGGATAAGGCGAAGGTTGAAATCGAAGCTGTGGCTGTTTTGAGTTCTTGACAGCGCTTTTGTAGAAGAAGGTGCAGCAAGTAACTAAGCGCGGCGATGCAAGCATGATAAAACCAACGAGTTTTCTCTATGAGCGGACCGATGATGGCGTGGCCACGATCACGCTTAACCGACCCGAGCGTCTGAACGCGCTAACTTTCGAAGTCTATCGTGAGCTTACTGACACTTTTGCTGTTTTAAGAACAGAGATGGACGTTCGTGTGGTTGTAATCACAGGCGCGGGCCGAGCGTTTTGCTCCGGCGGCGACGTGCATGACATTATCGGAGAGCTCTTCAACCGCGACATGGAGGGCTTGCTGGAATTCACGCAGATGACGTGCGAGCTGGTGCGAAACATTCGCGCGCTGCCCAAGCCGGTCATAGCTAGTCTCAACGGAACAACCGCGGGTGCCGGTGCCTGCATCGCACTGGCGGCGGACATCCGCATAGCAAGTGAGCAAGCGAAAATTGCTTTTTTGTTCGTGAAGGTTGGGCTTTCGGGCGCAGACATGGGCGCGGCTTACTTGCTGCCGCGCGCAGTGGGACTGTCCAAAGCAACCGAACTACTTTACACGGGTGATTTCATCTCAGCTCAGGAGGCCGAACGAATAGGTCTATACAATCGTGTCGTTCCCGGCGACCAACTAGCGGGGGTGACACGCGAACTTGCCGTGCGTCTGGCCCAGGGACCGGCGTTCGCGCTCGCCAAAACCAAAGAGTTGCTTGACCGCGAGGCCAACATGAATCTGGATACTGCGCTGGGTTGCGAGGCCCAGGCCCAGGCAATTTGCATGCAGCATCCAGATTATCGTGAAGCGTATGAAGCATTCGTCGCGAAGCGGACGCCACATTTTGAATAGGATTCTGTACTTAGTACTTTGTGCTCTGTACTGATCAAATTTATGGATAAGTTTATCGAACAACTTCCCTTCTTTACTGACGAGCATCGCACCGTGGCTGCGGACATGGAGTCGTTTGTCGAGCTTCAAATTGAGCCGCGCGCGAATGAGGAGGGCGATACAGAAGCGCGGCTGCGCGAATATGTCGGTGTCTTGGCGAAGGCGGGAGCGTTGCATTATGCAGTTGCTCTGCCCGGAAAAAAACTTGACGTGCGCGCTCTTTGTTTGATTCGCGAGGCGCTTGCTTACTCCTCGGCGCTTGCTGATCTCGCTTTCGTTATGCAGGGATTGGGAACATATGCGATCAGCCAGGCCGCGCCTGAGCACGTGCGCGATTTTTGGCTTAACCGCGCCGTCGAAGGCAGAGCGATCGCAGCCTTTGCGCTGACTGAGCCTGAGGCCGGCTCCGATGTCGCCGCAATTAAAACAACTGCGAAGCGCGACGGTGACACCTATGTGATCGACGGCCGTAAACGCTTCATCTCAAACGCAGGCGTTGCCGATTTCTACACAGTGTTTGCAAGAACTGGGACTGATGCGAATGGTCGTGCCGTGCTGTCCGCATTTATTGTTGGCGCAAAGATGCCAGGTTTCGCAGTTGTCGAGCGCACAGCCATGATAGCGGACCATCCGATTGGAGAAATTGAATTCAACGGCTGTCGCGTGCCTGCCGAAGACTTGGTGGGAGCGGAGGGTGATGGCTTTCTTTTGGCCATGCGGACTATGGATACATTTCGTGCGAGTGTAGGCGCCGCCGCGTGCGGCATGGCGCGACGTGCGCTAGATGAAGCCGTAATTCACGCAACCAGCCGCAAACAGTTCGGCCGTCTGCTTGCCGAACATCAATTGATTCAGGAAAAACTTGCGGACATGGTCACGGAGCTCGACGCGGCACGACTCATGGTGTACCGCGCCGCTCACCTGAAAGACAATGGAGCCGCACGCGTCACTCGCGAAGCAAGCGAGGCGAAGCTTTACGCAACCGAAGCAGCCTGCCGGATCATCGACAGCGCGGTACAGATTCACGGAGGCTCGGGACTCGTGCGCGGCAGCGTGATTGAGCGACTCTACAGAGATGTTCGCGCGCTCAGAATTTACGAAGGTACCTCCGAGATTCAAAAGCTGATTATTGCAAGTCAGTTGTTGAAGGAATAAGCGACAGGCATACTTGTCTGGTAGCGAATTAAGCCTGCCCACCCAAGATGAAACCTTTGTCAGCCGATACCACTTCCGAAGCCCAGCGAATGCATTTTGAGCTAATGCGCCAGCTTCCTGGTTGGAAGCGCCTCACTTTAGCTTTCGAGTTGACTCAAGAAGCGCGCCAACTCGTTCTTGCCGATATCCGCCATCGCTTTGCCGGTGCCAGTGACGAAGAGATTCGCAGGCGTTTCATCTCTCGCCTTCTTCCACCTCAGGACGTGATCCGGGCCTACGGTTTTGATCCGAGGCAAGAAGGCTACTGATCGGAGGTATTATCGGTGCGTCTTCATCAATACTCGATCTAGACTACTTGCGTGAGTGGGCTGAACAACTCGGTCTAACCGAGCTGCTGGACCAGGCATTCCAAGAGATGAACGACTACGATCGCGGTAGCCCAGGCGAATGAAAATCAACATCATCGGTGGCGGACCCGCGGGGATGTACTTTGCCATCCTGATGAAGAAGGCCGCCGCCGCACACGAGATCACTGTTTACGAGCGGAACGGTCCAGACGATACGTTTGGCTGGGGCGTGGTGTTTTCCGGTAAGACGCTGCAAAACCTCCGCGACGCCGACGAAGAGTCGCATGCCGAAATCACACGCGCGTTTGAGGCCTGGGACAATGTTGACGTTGTCCATCACGACAGTAAGATCTCCATCCGCGGCAACAGCTTTTCGGGCATCGCGCGCCTTCAGCTCCTTAAGATCCTTCAGCGACGGTGCGAACAGCTTGGCGTCAAATTGCTGTTCCGTACTGAGGTCTCTGACATTGATTCGCTCCGCACAAGTGGCGATCTCCTGTTAGCAGCCGATGGTGTCAACAGCACTGTCAGGAAACAATACTCAAACCAGTTTTCCCCCCATTTGGATGTGCGGCCGAATCGTTACATTTGGTATGGAACGAACAGGCTCTTCCATGGATTGACTCTGACCTTTCGCGAAAACGCGGCCGGTGTGTTCGCGGCCCACTCCTACAAGTTCAACCAAACGACCAGCACGTTCATAATCGAATGCGATAGAGACACATGGGACAACGCTCGCTTCTCTGCGCTGAGCGATGCTGAGACCCGAAGTTATCTCGAAAAAGTATTTGCAAAAGACCTGGACGGCCAAACGTTGCTATCAAACAATTCCAAGTGGATCAATTTCCTGTTAGTGAAAAACGAAAAATGGCACTTTGAGAATGTAGTCCTGATTGGCGATGCCCTTCATACCGCACACTTCTCCATCGGATCAGGAACAAAGCTCGCGCTCGAGGATGCCATCGCGCTTTTCGAATGTTTTGGACGTACTGCAACTGTCGCGGCTGCTCTTCAAGAATTCGAGTCAACACGTAGGCCTGTGATCGAAGAGTATCAAGCGGCTGCCTACGAGAGCATGCGCTGGTTTGAGAGTGCGGGTCAGTACCTGAGCCTGAGTCCTATTGAACTGGCCTATGTGTTGATGATGCGCAGCGGCCGAGTGGATTATGAGGATCTGAAGAAACGGGATCCTGCGTTTATGGAGAGCTATGAAGCCGAGAAAGCAGTAGGCAGAAAGCAGTAAGCAGTAAGCAGTAGGCGCGGTCAGAAGTCTAAGCTCTGATCTTTGACTTCAAAAGAGCAGATTTTCCATTTGTCATATCACATTTCTCATTCGTCATTGGAAACCGAGCAGGAATAGGAGAAGGAGAACGAGCAGAAGCAGCAGCGGAAGTTCTTTAAATGACAAATGAGAAATGTCAAATGATATATGGAAAATTCTTCTTCACTATTTCCATTTGTCATCCTGCCTTCTGTCCTCCCACTCAGGGGCCAGTAGTCTTCTTCGTCCCTCATCAACGGCAGCAATTCCCGGTTCGTCCAACTGAAAGCGATCCCAGAGCTTGCAGGTAACAGGTCGGTGCGCCTGATCGAGCGCCTCGCAGTAGTTGGTGTAAGTGCAGCGCCTGACTTCATTGCCGCGTCCTAGTTTCACCTTAACAAACCAGTCGGGATCGGCGAGTGCCTGGCGAGCAAAACCCGCAATGTCTGCCTGACCCTTTTGCAGAATCGACTCTGCTTGCTCGAAAGTAGAAATGCCTCCGGTGGCAACAACCGGCGTCTTAAAGCCTGCATCATTGACCGCGCGCTTGACTGCAGCAACCAGCGGAACACTGCGACCGAAAGGGCCTATCTCATCGGAAAGAACGGTCGGCATACACTCGTAGCCACTCTGGCCCGTGTACGGATAGACCGCCTGACCGACTTTCGGCTGCTGCGCGTCTTCAAACTTGCCGCCTTTTGACAACGAGAGAAAATCAAATCCTGCGCGGGCGAACTCAACCCCAAAATAGATTGCATCCTCAACCCGGTTGCCGCCCGCGATTACTTCGTCACCTAAGAAGCGCACGCCTACGACATAATCACTTCCCACCTGTTGTCGTACCGCTTGAAACACCTCAAGCGGCAAACGTATGCGATTCTCGCGTGGCCCGCCGTAGCCATCATCGCGATTGTTAAGTGCGCTGAGAAAACCTGCCATGGTATACGCATGCGCGTAGTGCAGTTCGACGCCGTCAAAACCGGCTTCGCACGCGCGACCAGCAGCGGCCGCGAAAATGGCCGGCAGAACCTGTGGTAACTGGCGGACGTGCGGCAGATGCATGTCCGTCACGTGTTCGCGATAACCAAAGCGGAATGATTCCAACTCGCGCTCGTTGAGTACGCGTTCAAGGACGTCATCTTGGGCGGCGTTAAGAAACTCGCGCACTTTCTTCTCGTCCGCTTGCAGCCAAGCCGGGTCGGCCTCAACTTCGGCCAGCGCACGGCGATGTTGGTCAGTCACTTGCAGAAAACGATCGAAGTATTTTTCTTTTTCAGGACGTCGCTTAACGGAGAGGAAGTCGATGATTTGGATGAAGAGCCTGGTATGGCCTCCACTAGCTTCTCTGACGGTTTCAACCATTTTCTTGAGCCCGGGTATGAATCGATCGTGACCAATACGCAGCAGCGGACCACTCGGAATGTCACGGACACCGGTCGCCTCAACCACCAGCACCCCGGGTCGACCCTTCGCAAAACGTCGATACCAATCGAGATTCTCTTTCGTGACGAAGCCGTCGTCGGTAGCGCGCCAGGGTACCATTGCCGGCACCCAGGTGCGGTTCTCGGCCTCGAGCGACCCGATTCTTATTGGTTGGTAAAGCAGAGACTGTCCTGCTTCCAGACGTGTGGGCCAGCGCGTCTCAGGGATCGAGTGACGAATTGGATTCCTAAATTTCCACATCTTGACCGATTAACTTTAACACGCGTCCCGAGGTTATGCCGGGCTCAGGTATGAACCGCATGGCCGCACACGAGAAGATCATTATCGCCTGTTATGGTAGATTAAACCCATCTGAAGAATTCAGCGGAGTAGATCTTGACTGACGATCTTCTGAAATGGCGACTTGAGTTTCCCATTCTGGGAAGCACTGTTTATTTGATCTCCCACAGTCTCGGGGCAATGCCAAAAGACACTTTCTCGCGACTTGCGGATTATGCTGAAACCTGGGCGACGCGCGGGGTGCGTGCCTGGGCAGAAGGTTGGTGGGCGATGCCTGTGACCATCGGCAACGAGGTAGCGCGAATTATTGGCGCCGACCCCGGAACTGTCGTCATGCATCAGAATGTGTCGATCTGCCAGTCCCTAATTCTTTCCTGCCTTGACCCTACGGCGAAGAGAAACAAGATCGTCTATTCGGAACTGAACTTCCCCTCGGTGATGTACGTCTACGAGGCTCATGCGCGTGATAACAAACTGAGAATCGAGCTCGTCAAGTCGGACGACGAGATAACTATTCCGCTCGAACGTTTTCTTGATGCCATCGATGAAGAGACGTTATTGGTACCGTTCTCACATGTACTCTTCAAAAGTGGTTTCCTGCAAAACGCCAAAGCGATTACGGAACGTGCCCATGAAGTGGGAGCAATGGTCGTGCTCGACACGTATCAATCTGCGGGTACGGTTCCATTCAGCGTCAAGGACCTAAACGTAGACTTCGCAACTGGAGGTTCGGTGAAGTGGCTCTGTGGAGGTCCGGGCGCCGGATACCTGTACGTCCGTCCGGATCTGCAACAGAAGCTGGAGCCAAAAACAACAGGCTGGATGGCGCATGAGGCGCCGTTTGCTTTTGATACCGAGCTTCATTATGCCCCGGGGATCGAGCGCTTTCTTCACGGCTCTCCAGCGATTCCGGCTCTCTATGCAGCGCAGTCCGGGTATCGAATCATCAACGAGATTGGCGTAGACAGGATTCGCGAAAAAAGCGTGCGCCAAACCACGAGCTTGATTAACCTGGCCGAGGAGGCAGGATTTAAAGTTACGAGTCCAAAGGATGCCGCAGACCGAGGAGGCACTGTCACAGTCGGACATGAAGATGCAGCTGCCATCACCCGGGAACTAATTCGTCGCGAGTACATCGTCGATTTTCGCCCTGGCGCCGGCGTACGAATCTCGCCACATTTCTACACCAGTGACGAGGAACTCGAACTCGTAATTCGCGAAATGAAAGAAATCCGAGACACGCGTGCGTATGCTATAAACGGCACTGCGGGTGCCGCGTTCTAAAGGATGAAGGATGAAGGCGGAAGGATGAAAAATTTCGTCCTTTCCTGTTCAGCCTTCATCCTTTACTACTCATTTTTATGACAAACAACTACGGCAGCAACGCTCCGCTTTCCTACAACAAATACCTACGCGTTCCTGACCTGATCAATCTGCAGGATTGCCTTTCCGATCCGCAACATCACGACGAGCTTCTATTCATAACCATTCATCAGGCTTATGAGCTCTGGTTCAAACAAATACTTCACGAAATCGATGCCGCGATCATTATGATCGACGAGGATCGGCTCGCCGCGGCTGCGCGCGCTATGCGGCGGGTGGTAGAAATAGAAAAGCTGCTGGTGGCCCAGATTCATATTCTGGAAACCATGTCACCAATCAACTTTCTCGCATTTCGCGATCAGCTAAATCCGGCCAGCGGGTTTCAATCAATGCAGTTTCGCGAGATCGAGTTTACTTCGGGTTTGAAGCACGAGAACCTGTTGCATGAGTTTCGCGAAGATGAATTTGCCTTTGGCCGGTTGCAGTCGCGCTTTGCAGCGCCCTCGCTTGGAGACGCGTTTTATGCGGCCCTGCGAAAGCGCGGCCTGGAAGCGCCGGCAGACGGAACGTCCGGCGAATCGCTGAGTCCGGACGAACGAAAGAAGCGGTACGACAAACGAACCCGGGCCGTATTGGAGATTCTCACTCATTTCGAGGAGCGCTATGAAGAGTTTCAACTTGCAGAAACTTTGATGGAGCACGATGAACACTTCTCGCTGTGGCGCTCGCATCACATTAAGATGGTGGAACGCATGGTCGGCACAAAACGCGGGACCGGTGGCTCTGAAGGTGTCGGCTATCTGCGAACCACACTCGACAAGAAGTTCTTTCCTGAGCTTTGGGAAGCGCGCACTTATCTGGACATCAAACACGGCGCCGGCGGTTGTCCTTTCGCTAAAGAATGAGTTTTTTCAGACGGAAGCGACCTTAGCCTCGCCGGGCTGACTCAAGCTAAGATAGTTCTCTAACTACGATGGGCATAGAACGCAGACGAGCGCCTCGCGCTCGAGTGAACCTTCGAGCAAGATGGGAAGGGAACCTCGGTCAACAAGAGGCGAGTGTAACCAGCCTCAGTATCCTCGGTTGTTTTGTCCTTAGTGGCGGTTCGGTTGAGCCAAAGGAACTGATCCGTCTGGAGATCTTGTTTCCAGAGGATCCACCAATCTATCTGTGGGCCGAGGTAGTAGAAAAGGCAGAAGAAATAGGATTTGCAATGCAGTTCACTTCGATTGACGACTCGGACAAGGAGCGACTCGACCTGTTTCTTCAGCCTCTTCTCAGGTCCCAAGCCGCGGAGACTAAGTAACCTGCGGATTCTCGGCAGGCTGTCACATTAGTCTGACTTGCCGTTCTGGTCCAACATTATCCCCCGACGGTGATACCACTTAAACTCGAAGAACATAAGTAAGCGATGAATCCGGAATTTCCCGAACGCTTCAACATGGCTGATTACTTCCTCTATCACAACCTTGAGGAAGGTCGCGAAAACAAGTTCTGTCTCTATTTCCAAGATCAGTCATTTACTTACGGCGATACAGCGCGCATGTCGAATCGTGCCGGCAACGCTCTACGAGAGTTGGGACTCGACGTCGAAGAACGCGTCCTAATGGTTCTACCTGATTGTCCGGAATTCGTCTGGACTTGGTTTGGAGCAGCCCGAATCGGCGCAGTAATCACGATGGTCAATCCGCTCCTGCCGGCAGACGACTACAAGTACTACCTGGATTACACACGCGCGCGTGTAGCCGTTATTCATGAGTCGCTGCTCAAAACATTTAACGATGCTGCGGCGGAAGCTCATTACCTGCGCAGTGTGCTGGTGGTTGGTGAGCACGAATCTGATTACGACATCGATTTTACTAGCGATCGGCTTGTGTGGTCGTCTTTTGCCGCCGCAGTGCTCTCCTCAGATGATGAATGCATTCCAGCCGACACGCACCGTGATGACATCGCCATTTGGCTATTCACATCCGGTTCAACCGGACACCCCAAGGGCGCTGTGCATCTGCAACATGACCTGCCTTTCAACACTGAAGTCTTTGCAAAACGTACGATGGGAGTGAATGGAGACGACTTGACGGTTTCAGTACCCAAGCTCTTCTTTGGTTACGCAACGGGCACGAACCTGTTGTTTCCCTTCGCCGTCGGCGGCGCAACTGCACTCTTTTCCGAACGCTCAACCCCGGAAATACTCTTCGAAGTCATCGAGCGCTACCGTCCCACAATCCTTACGACAGTGCCGACCATGATTAACTCGATGCTGAATGCAACCGATGTAAGCAGCCGCGATTTGTCGAGCCTGCGCTTTTGTTATTCAGCCGGCGAAGCTTTGCCCATTGAACTCTACGAGCGCTGGAAGAAGATGGTGGGCGTGGAGATCTGTGACGGCATTGGATCTGCTGAGATGTTTCATATTTACATCACTAACCGCCCGGGTGACGTGAAGCCCGGCAGCCTGGGCAAGATTGTCGAGGGATACGAAGCCCGGATAGTTGACGCGGGAGGCAACGAAGTTGTCACCGGTGAAATGGGTACGCTGAAGATTAAAGGAGATTCAGCAGCGCTGTGTTACTGGAATGCACATGAGAAATCCAAAGAGGCTTTTGCCGGCGATTGGTGTACGACTGGAGATCAATTCCACGTAGACGACGAAGGTTATTACTGGTATCACGGTCGCACTGACGACATGTTGAAGGTCTCGGGTATTTTTGTTGCGCCCGCGGAAATTGAAAATTGCCTGCTGCAGCATGAAGCTGTGCTTGAGTGTGCCGTAATCGGTAACGACTCCGGTGATGGACTAGTCAAACCCAAGGCCTTCATCGTGCTTCGTGAAGGCATCACAGCCGGTAGCAGTCGCAACGACACGGTTCCAATCTCAAATGATGCAATGGCCGATGAGCTACGAGACTTCGTCAAATCGCGTCTCGCACCATACAAGTACCCTCGCTGGATCGAATTCGTCCCGTCGCTGCCCAAAAACGATCGTGGCAAGATTGATCGCCGAAAACTGAAAGAGAACTAATATTGTAGGGGCGGCGCTCGCACAAATTGTTTTTAAGCCGTCCGTTTAGAAAGCAGACTTGTCTGCCGCCGCGGGCGGGGCACAAGTGCCCTTTCTAAACGGTGCAATTTGGAAATCTGGGTGGCCACGGAGTGCTACCCCTACAAATTGTTCTTAACTTGTCCATTTAGAAAGCAGACTTGTCTGCCGCTGCGGGGCGGGGCACAAATGCCCTTTCTAAACGGTACAATTTGAGTGGCCTACCAAAACATTTCTCGGGCGCTCGCGTATACTCTTTTCTACGTTTCTAACTGATCCGATGGGAGCCACACTGAATGAATTCAAATTCTCGTAATTATTTCCAACGGCGCGGATTCTTGTCTGCCCTCCTTTCTGCCTCGCTGGCAATTACGCTTTTTTCGTCAACTTCGTTTGCGTGGCAGCAAGCCACTGGTTCCACTGCTGTCAGGACTAAGGCAGCGGCGCCGGCGTTATCCGCTACCGAGCGTAAAGCGGCTGCGCAGGTAAAACTGGAAACTATCCGTGAAATCACGACTACTCTGAGCTCGCCTGAGTTTGAAGGTCGGGGAACAGGACAGCGGGGTGCTGACAAAGCCGCGAGTTATTTGGCTGATCGCTTCGCCAAACTTGGACTCAAGCCCGCGGGCGAGAATGGCACATATCTGCAAGCGATCAAATTCAAATCGGCGCAAGTGTTGCCGGAGTCAGCGGTCAAGGTCGGCGACGCGGCTCTCAAGCACGGAGAAGACTACGTAATTCTGCCGCCTTATACCTCAGATCAGATTGATGTGACGGGCGGTATTGTGTTCGCCGGCTACGGCGTTGTCTCGCCCGAATTGAAACACGATGACCTCGCTGGGCTCGAACTGAGAAACAAAATGGTGATCATTCTCGGCGGGCAACCTGACGGCGTAGATGCTGCGGCATGGAAACGCGCAACTAGTCCTCAAGCCAGGGCGGTGCCGATCTTTACTCGCGGTGCGGCCGCTCTGATCATTGCGAACGCCGGTACCTCAACTCAGCCCTTTTCCACCATTGCCAATTATCTTTCGCGTCGTCGCGTCAGTTTGGCGTCAGCGCCGGCACCAATGTTTAAGATTCCTCCAGTGCTGCTGGTGAGCGATGCGGCAATGGAAAAGGTCTTCTCCGGTTCAGAAATGACGTACGCGCAAGTTTTCGCGAAGGCTAAGTCTGGTGAAAACGTCTCACGCGATCTTGGGAAAACGACCACAATAGCGTTGCGCATTAAGCGCGAGGACGTCAGCAGCAGCAACGTGGTCGGTGTGTTCGAAGGTTCAGACCCGAAACTAAAAGAAGAGGCTGTAGTGTTCTCAGCGCATTACGATGCGTACGGAATCGACAACGGACATATCTATCCCGGCGCGGCAGACAACGCGCTCGGCGTAGGAACAATTACCGCGATCGCTGAAGCCCTCGCCAGGGCCTTTCCGAAACCAGCTTCGCGTCCGCGTCGCTCAATTATCTTTCTGGCGGTCACAGGTGAAGAGTATGGTTTGTACGGCTCGGAACACTGGGTGCAGCATCCGACCTGGCCGCTCGAGAAAATCGCCGCCGATATTAATTTTGACGGCATTGGAACTGAGGTCTATGGACCAGTGAAGCGCGTGGTTGGTTTCGGGGCGGAACACTCTGATCTGGGAACAGTCTTTCAAGACGTGGCTGCAGCCACTGGACAAATCGTCACGCCGGACCCAATGCCGGAAGAGAACGCCTTCACGCGTTCCGATCACTATGCCTTTGTGAAAAAAGGGGTGCCCGCATTAATGCTAATGGGTGGTCCGGCAGGCGATGTGTCTCTTTGGATTCCTCGCGCGAGAAAATGGCTGGAGACTGACTACCACTCACCCAGCGATACCGTGAAGCCTGACTGGAACTGGACCGGCCCGCAGACGTTGGGGCAGGTAGGTATGATTATCGGGCTTCGCGTCGCAAACGCGGATGCGTTGCCTGTCTGGCAGCCAACCTCGCCATTTAACAAATCCCGCAATCAACCAGCGGCTATGCTGCGTGGCCTGTTTTTAACCATTCCTACGTTCAAGGTTGTAGTCGCGCAGGCGGCGATAGAGGGTTGAAGGAGAGATGCCGAGAATCTCCGCGGTCTTGCCGCGGTGCCAGCCAGTCTGTTCAAGTGCGACGAGAATCTGCTGACGCTCCACGTCGCGGAGGGACGTTGGCGATGATGCTGCGCCCGGACCAAATGCTCCTGCGCCTGAACTGATTTCACCGCCGGCGCCAGGCTGTGAAGCGGGAGCGCTAAATGCACCCACCGGTACTGAAGGTCGCACAACCTCAGGAGGCAATTCGTTAATACCGATACGGCCATTGTTGGAAAGGATTACCGCCCGTTCAAGACAGTTCTTCAACTGGCGCACATTCCCCGGCCAATTGTAGGTGCGTAAGGCATCGAGTGCTTCCGCTTCAAGCTCCGGGGGAGTGGGACCCCCCACCACACTTAACAGATGGCGCGCCAGCGGCTCGATGTCGTCAGGCCGTTCACGGAGAGGCTTGAGGTCAATCTGAAAACCGTTGATGCGGTAGAGTAGATCGGAACGAAATGATTCATTGGCAACAACTGATTCGAGGTTGCGGTTCGTTGCGGCGACAATGCGCACGTTCACTTCCACTTTGCGCACGCCACCCACGCGGAAAAATGTTCTTGTTTCAATTGCCCGCAAGAGTTTGGCCTGAAGTTGCGCGGGCAGTTCGGTGACCTCATCGAGAAACAATGTCCCGCCGTCGGCGAGTTCGATTAATCCCAGCTTTCGTCCCTTTGCGCCTGAGAACGCGCCTGCCTCATAACCGAAGAGTTCTGACTCAAGCAACGATTCTTGAAACGCAGCGCAGTTGATGTCAATAAAAGATCCATCTGAGCGCGATGACAGACGATGAATGGCGTGGGCGATGAGTTCTTTACCAGTGCCCGACTCGCCAGTTATGAGCACGGACGCTTCAGACGGCGCAACGCGCTCAACAAGCCGAACCACTTCAACCATCGCGTCGGAAACGGAAACGATCTCAGGCAGTCCGGACTGCCTTGCGAGCTGTTCGCGCAGGCGCAGGTTGTCCACGCGCAAGCGGCGCTTCTCTGCCGCCTGCTTCACGCGCACATCTAGTTCCGTAATTGTGTAAGGCTTGGTGAGGTAGTCGTAGGCGCCAAGTTTCATTGCCTCAACGGCAGTCTCCACCGTGGCCTGTCCGGTCAGCATGATCACTTCCGGCGGGTTAGGGCGTTCATGGACGCGCCGTAGAACCTCCATGCCGTCGACTTTCGGCATGTTGATGTCGCAGAGCAACACATCTACGTTGCTCTCTTCCAGCTTGCGCAGAGCTGCGTCTCCGTCCGGCGCGGCCTGCACGCGATAGCCTAACCGTTCCAACTCCTTCTGCAACACCATGCGAAGATTTGCTTCGTCTTCGGCGATCAGAATTCGTGCTGACTTTTGCTCGCTCAAGTATACGGTTCTCCGTCGCTATTCACTGCCGGTAGCGAAATGGTGAAAGTAGTGCCGACGCCCAGCTTGGACTGAACGTCAAGGCTGCCACCGTGTTCTGTTAAGATACCATAACAGACTGCCAGGCCAAGACCTGTGCCTTCACCAACCTCCTTGGTCGTGAAGAACGGTTCAAAGATTTTCGGGATATTCTCCTGGGGAATTCCCACCCCGGTGTCACTGACTTTTACCAGCACATTCCGGCGGTTTCTTCTGCTGGTGATCTTTAGCACGCCTCCATTTGGCATAGCGTCTATCGCATTGGTTGCCAGCGCAATCACAGCCTGTTGCAATTGCGATGCGTCACCGGAAACGGGCGGCAAGTCCTCCGGCGTGTTGATTTGAAATTCTACATTCTCACCGCGCTTCTGATGGGATAGCAAACGCGCGGCTGAAGAGATGACGTCCCCCAGGTTAACAAGCGTGTGCTCCGAAGCTCGTGTGCGACTAAAGTCCAATAACCCATTAGTAATCATCTTGCAGCGAAAGGCCTCGCTACGAATTAGACCCAGGTATTCGCGCAGGTCGTCAAGCGCTTCTGACGCTTCAAATGCGCCTTCGCTGACCCGAGACTCCAAGGCTTCAGCGCAAGCAGAGATGGTGGCAAGGGGATTATTTATTTCGTGGACCACTCCCGCGGCCAGCCGTCCGATTGCCGCCAGCTTCTCAGCCCGAGCGACGGCTCGGTTTGCTTGGACACGGTCAGTGATCTCCTCACCGATGGTGATCACGTGGGACACCCCCGCGTTGAGTTCGGTCCACATCGGAATCTTGCTGATTAACCAATGTTTCAATTTGCCGTTTTCACTCGCGGTTGTATGTTCGATGCGTTGAATGTCGCCAGTTTTGAAAACACTGGCGAATTCATCCTCCAGCAGCTCCTGTTTCTGCCGGGTCAGGACGTCGAAGATGTTTTTTCCCATGACCGAGCCGCGCGGAATGCCGAGCTCGCCCAGCTCACGGTTACGGTTCCAGGCAACAATCTCGTAGTTGCGATCAATGGCATAAAGCGAAAGCGGCAGGCTATCGATTATTGCCTCGATAAACCGGCGTTGAGCTTGGACTTCCTTGGTGCGTCGCTCAACTTCGATCGTCAGATTGGCCGAGGCGTCACGAGCGGCCTGATAAAGACTTGAGATGTGTGCCGCCAGCGCTGCCTGTTGTGCGGCTGCATCGACCAGCCGGCAGGCGGTGTCATCGCAATCTTCACGCTTGTCAAAAGCGACAATCAACGCGCCATTGGTGCGGCCTCCAAACTTGAGTGGCGCAGCGTATTCCACCGTATGTGCTTCGTCGCGCAGAAAGAATTTTCGCTGGTCAGTAATAAGCGCCGGCGACGTTGATGAAGATAGCCAACTCCGCAAACGATCAACTTGCAAAAGCGCTGATGATTCAGCGCTACCCTCGCGGTCAAACACACAGGCGGCTTCGCCTTTTTCGCCGAGGCTCACACCGGCGGCACACATTGCAGCGCCTGTACCCTCGAAGGTAGCTCCGGCCACCCGACGCACCAGCTGTTCAGGCTCCAGCGTGCGCAGCAAACCACGACCCAGATCGGCCAGGAATCGCAACTCACGATTGCTTCCGATGAGTGCCGATTCCCTTTCGGCAGCTCGCAGGTGGGTCCCGGATCTCGAGACGATTTCGGAGGTGGCAGTCTTGGCGACATAGTCGTCGGCTCCGGCGTCGAAGGCATCAAGTTTCTCCGACTCAACTGCATTCCTGGAGAGGGCAATCAAAGGGAGCTTGCTCGTTGACGGTTGCGCGCGGAGGATTTTACAAAGCGCAAGACCATCGACTCCCGACAAGGCGAGGTCGATCACGACAAGATCGCAATCTTCCTTCTGAAGTAGGCGGAGCGCTGAGGTAGCGTCGCCCGCGGTAGACACACGATACCCGGCATTTTCGAAAGCAAGGCGCAAATGCTCTCGTGCGTCGTTATCATCGTCCACAATGAGAACATTGGCACTTTGTTCTGAGTTCGTAGCCGAAGGCATGGTTCCAATCCTGAGATGAGGGGGAGGTCTGGCGGGACCTTAACCCCTGGATAATACGCCTAAGGGTTCGGTTACCTGACTCCGGAGGGCGCGTCTCCAAATAGCGATTGAAAGCGATGGAGATAGGAATGTCAAGACAGTGGAAATCCTGGGGCTTAAAACGTGCGCTGCATTAACACTCCCTTCCGGAAAGCGCCACGCCTACACTGGGACCGCGGGCGAGACGCCCGCTTTCCCAGTAAAAACGGTCCCAGTAAAGGCAGGCCAAACTTTCTAGTTGATTGAGACTGACGTGAGGTTTTCGTTCTCGAGTTCTACGAGCTCGTCGTCCACAAATTGGATGATCTCTGCTGACGGCAGGGTACTTCTGGAAATCTTCTCCAACTTGTGACTTGATTTGGCTCGGTACATGGCCTGGTCGGCGGCTATTAGCAATTGATCCAGAGTCTCGCCCTCGACACCAAAAGTCGCTGTGCCTACGCTGATTCCTACACGAGCCTCGCCGCGGCCGCGAACGTGCAGCGAGAACTCCGACACAGCAGTCTCGATGCGGTTTCGCAGGTCGTCGACCTGATTGCCTACCAGCTCTTGAACAATGACAACAAACTCGTCACCAGCGTAACGCGCCAGAAAATCATACTCGCGAAGTTGCGCCTGAATAATTCTTCCCATCTCACGCAACATCTTATCTCCCACCTTGTGTCCAAAGGTGTCATTGACAATTTTGAAGTCATCCAGATCAAGCATTACAACCTGGAAAGGCCGCCCGTTGCGCCTGGCTCGAGAGGCTTCTTCGTCAAAGCGGAGCGCCATGTAGCGGGCGTTAGGTAAGCCTGTAAGTGGATCAGTGAGCGCATTGGATTCTGCCCTGGCGTGATGCATTGCATTTGACAATGCGTCGGAAGCTAACCTCGTTACCGTTTCCAATAAGCGCATGTGGTCATCCGTGTATTGCTCCAGCTCACAGGAATAGACCGACAAAGCGCCCAGCGAAATCTGTTCTTTGAAGAGAGGCAGCGACGCCATCGCGCGGTATTCGCATTCGAAATCGAGTCCGCCTAAATCAAGACTCGGATGAAGTTGATTGACCGGACTACGATTCGCCAGGGCAAACCCCGTCACTCCTTCGCCGGGAGCGACACGCTTAGCCGCCAGGTTTTGCGCGTTTCTTCCAGCGATGTGAGCCGGTGTTGCGTAGCCCTTTACTTCGTCATAGAGGTACACCACGCAGGTGTCAAAGGGAACGACGTGTCCAACCTTGTCGACCAAGACTTCTATGGTGTTGCGCACGTCGAGAGATGACCCGAAGGTTCGAGCTATCTCGTACAAAGCATAAACTTCCTGGTGCGCACTCTTGATCTGGTCGTAGGCCATGTAGCAGCCGCGCTCTCTGGTCTGGGCCATGTCCACTTCCGTCATGGCAAACGGTTCGAGCAACTCTTTTGAGGGCAGTTGTTGAGGAAGACCGGCAGCAGCGATCTGCGATTCGAATCGCGGGAGATGTTCTATGAACAAGTCGACGATCTTCGGATCGAAATGATTGCCCGAACCTCGCAACAACAATGCTATGGCTTCGTCGCGCGTCATGCCTCGACGGAAGGGGCGATCTTCTCTTACCGAGTCAAAGCAATCGACAACTGAAATTACTCGGGCCGTGATTGGTATCTGTTCTTCCTTGAGCCCATCAGGATAGCCAAGTCCGTCCCACTGTTCGTGATGATGACGCACGATCGGCATAACAGGGTAAGGAAAGTCAACGCGGCTCAGAATCTGGGCGCCGACAGTGGTGTGGATTTTCATCTTCTCAAACTCGGCGGGAGTCAATCTACCGGGTTTGTTAATGATGTGCGCGGGCACAGCAAGTTTCCCAATATCATGAAGTAAAGCGCCTGCTGTTAAGGCTGAAATCTCTGACTTCGAAAGGCCCAGGACTTCACCCAGCCCCATGGCGTAGATTTGCACGCGGCGAACATGACAGTGTGTAGTTTGATCTTTAGCGTCAATTGCAGTCGCCAACGCCTCGGCAGTTGCAAAGTGGATTCGGCTAAGTTCTTCCGTTTCGCGTGTCTTGATCGAAAGGCGGGCCCAGGCAAGATAAAGAATCACGACGGCCGCGAAGACCGTCAAAGTCAGCAAGGCCAGTGAAGATACCTGTTGTATTGCCCAGGCAACAATAAGCGCGCCGCCGGCAAGAATTAACAGCCGGTAGCGCCATCGTGGAAAAACGAGGCTGTAATCAGTCGGGGTAAACTGTTTCATCCACGCTCCTCAAACTCGCCAATCGCATAGTCAAAAACGTAAAAGACCCTCGGTCCCATTTCCTCGCAAGACCGACCTGGTCTAACGGTCGGAAGCAAAGTAAGGAGCAAACGAACTTTGCTTCCGACCATTGAGCGGGGCAAGCAGGCGAGCGTCGAACTCGCTTTGCTGGGTGAGAGTCTCGGTAGTCAGTGTCAGTCACATTCTGAAAGCACCGAATCTGAAATTTAAGCGGCATCGGACTCCGTGCGGAGAGCCCGTGAAGCTCGGGAGCTTCTCAGCCGCTCTCCTCCTTTTTCAATTGTTGTGCCGTATGCGCAGGGCTGGCCATGATCCCTAAAATTGTTGGACTTATTGAGCATTTCAACGAGTTCCTTCCAAATCAAGAGTGGGTCCACGACTGATGACATCAGGTAGTGGTCAGATTGAAAGGTCAAATTGAAAACCTCAGTCAGCTTGCGTCATTGGTGAGTTGACAAACATTCAACTGTCCGTGCACCCTTCGTTTTTTACGTTAAAGCGGCTGGGCATTCGCGGCTGAGTTGCCGCACCGTTTTGCATTCCTAACGCTCCATTGTTCGTTAATTTCCTGAGTCAACCAGAGTGGCAGATTCGAGTACACCGCTAGAAACAACCCGACCGGCCGGTTATATCGAGTTGATTCGGGCTAATCGGAGTTTTCGCCAAGTCTGGCTGGGCCAGGTGGTAAGCCAGATGGGCGATTGGTTCGACACGATCGCCCTTTACACCATCATTCTAAATTTGACAGGTTCTGGACGGGCTGTTGGACTCTTGTTGGTCGCGCGCTTCGTTCCGAGTTTCGTCTTTGGTTCGCTTTCCGGCGTTGTTGCCGATCGATTTAGTCGTCGCTCGATCATGATCGTTTCGGATCTGCTGCGCGCCGTGGTGGTCCTGGGTTTTCTTTTTGTTCGCCGCGCCGATCAGTTATGGATTGTGTATTTGCTCACAGTACTGCAACTGGCGCTCTCGACCTTTTTCGAGCCGGCCAAGACCGCGGTTATTCCCTCGATTGTCTCTGACCGCGAGCTTGTTGCTGCAAACGCAATCTCTTCCGTGACCTGGTCTGCCATGTTGACGCTCGGAGCAGCGATCGGCGGACTCGTAACCGGCTGGTTTGGTACCGATGTGGCTTTCATTCTTGATGCTCTGACATACCTGGTGTCGGCAGCATTGATCGCGAGCGTGCGCTTGCCCAAACGCGCGCCTCGAGAAAAGACCAAGCTTACGATCAGCAGGGCCCTGGGTATCATGGAGACCGTTGAAGGAGTGAGATATGTCAAACACCGGCCGCGCGTGTTGGCCTTACTCCTGGTAAAACCTGCCTGGGGGTTGGGTGGTGGAATACTGACGCTACTGGCAGTCTACGGCGAAAAAATATTTCCGGTTGGTAAGAGCGCTGCTACCGGCATCGGAGTTCTTTTTACCGCTCGTGGAATCGGCACAGCCGTAGGGCCAATTATTGCCCGCCGGATTTCGGGCGAGGGCAAAAAGCGCATGCAGGCTTCGATCGGAATCGCATTTTTGATCGGCGGCGCGTTCTATATGGGCTTCGGCATGGCGACGAGTTTTGCTGTTGCACTTATCGTTCTTGGAATCGCGCATACCGGAGGCAGCATTCTTTGGGTCTTCTCGACTGTGCTGTTGCAGCGCGGCGTCGAAGATAACTTTCGTGGGCGCGTATTTGCCGCCGAATTGGCCTTGCTTACACTTACAATGGCGGTCTCAAACTATGTGACCGGGGAGTTGTTGGATCGCTTCGGGTTTTCAGCTCGTTGGGTTGCCGTCGGCATCGGCGCGTTTTTCCTGCTTCCCGGCATCGCCTGGTTTGCTACGCAAAGGTGGTGGGACAAGGAAAGAAACGAGCAGAAGGCAGAACTTGCTTCCGGAATCCTGGTAGATAAGTAAGCTTTCGATTAGGAGTATTAAATGGAATCAACGACTGATCAAACAGCGAACCTGAGCCGGCCACGAACAGTTGCGACGGCGGTCCAACTCCTTGCTGCTGCGTTGGGCCTTGGGTTGCTAAGATCCATACTCAATCTGGCGCAGAATACATCGGGAGCCCAGATGTTCTTTGCGCTACTAATAGTTATCGCTTTTTTTGGAATTCTGTTCTGGGTGGTGAGGAAGATATCGGCTGGAAAGAATTGGGCGCGAATTCTCGTGTTGATAATCATGCTGGTATTGATTCTTTTCCTTCCCTTCGCCATCCCGGCATATCTCCATGAAGTCAGAAGAAGTGCTTTACTCGGAACCCTCAGTATCATCATTACGCTCCTGCAGTTGATCGGAACTGCTTTGCTGTTTACAAAACAATCCAACCTTTGGTTTAAAACGCGGAGATGAGTATTAAAGTCGGGGTAATGGGTTCAGCCGGAGACGTTTCCCCAGCAGGCGACAAAGAAGCGCTAGTCGAAAAAGCCACTGCCCTGGCTAAGGCTATCGCGTCACACGATGTTGTCCTTTTGACTGGAGCTACAACCGGAATAGTTTATCTCGTCGGCAAGACTGCACATGATGGCGGACGGTTCCATCTGGGAATTTCACCTGCCAGCGACAGCCGTGAACATGTGGAAAAATACAAACTGCCTTTGGATGCGTGCGATGCAATCGTCTACACCGGTTTCGGATTGAAAGGCAGGAACGTTGTGCTGGTCCGCTCCTGCGACGTGGTGCTGTTTATCGCCGGCGCAATGGGCTCGCTCAATGAATTCACGATTGCTCACGATGAAGGAAAAGTTATCGGCTGTTTGACGGGCACTGGTGGTGTTGCCGACGAGGTGGATTATCTGCTCAAGAAGTTTTCGAAGAACACTGGCGCTCGTGTCTTTCAAAACGACGACCCCGCGAAACTGCTCGATGATTGTCTAAAGGCCTTGCAGTAACGGTCGCATAAGTACTTTTGAGTGGAGATTCGTTCATGGATCTTGGAATAAAAATGGCGGCTGGGTGAAGAGTCTTTTCTAAATGAGCCAGGAACCCATTATCGCTGGAGAGTATTCCGAGGTAAGCCTTGGCGCCAACGATTTCGAACATCCCGCTTGGGGGCGATCTCAGGCGATCCAGATCACTCGGAAGTGGTCGGGTGAAGAAGCGCCAGCTTCGCGGCATGCTGAGGCACGTATTATCTGGTCCGAAGAGTCTTTGATGGTCCGCTTTATTTGCCGGCAGCGTGAACCATTGGTGGTCAACCCAAATCCGCAACTCGACAAAAAGACTATCGGATTGTGGGATAGGGATGTCTGTGAGGTTTTCATCGCGCCCGACCCAAGTAGGCCGGAACGCTATTTTGAATTCGAAGCTGCACCCACTGGTGAGTGGGTTGACCTGGCGATTCGACTTACGCCGGACGGACGCGAGACTGATTGGGAGTTCTATTCAGGCATGACGACAGCGGCGCGCCTCACCGGCGAGGAGTTAACTATAATCATTCGTATACCCTGGAGTACATCAATTCCCAAACCAAAACAGGGTGATGCCTGGCGTTGTAATTTATTTCGTTGTATCGGAAAAGGTGTGGAGCGGTATTTAGCGTGGCAACCGACCCGTACTCCGGAACCTTACTTTCACGTGCCTGAGGTTTTCGGGCGGCTCGATTTTATCTAGCTTTACTTCACAGTCCTGGGCCAACAGTCACCGCTTCCGGTCCGTCAGAGAAGAAACAAATTCAGCAAACTTAACGCGATCTTCGTCGGACATGCTGACGATCTTCGCCCCAATCAAGTATCCCGTCTCCGTCTCATGGTCTTCCAGGCTTTCATAATGAACCGGCATTACCTGCATTTCGACCGGACCCACAGGCAATTCCAGTTTCACATTCAAGCGGTTCTCTCCTATCAGGTGGTGTTCCCCCAACGTGATCTTCGGAAGGATTAGAGACACGCCGTTCGAGCTCAAGTCCATCGTGTGGCCACCCATAGTACTAACTCGTCTCGCTCCGTTGAGGCTTCGTGCAGGCGAGGACAGGGAAAGACTAAAAGGCAGCGAGGCCTTTTGCCGCTTCAGACTGCGCCGGTCCCCGAGAAACTGCCGCAGTCGTGCCACGATTGATCGAGCAATTTCCGCCATAATTTCCTACAACTCTGTGCGTTTCCGATAGGAGCGCTATGTTTATCCCGCTCCAGTACGGCTGCCGCATCGGGGGTGCCCGGGGTCGGTTGGTCCAACACTGAACAGCAGTGTCTTTGCTCGAATTTGATGAGGGGGCAGCACCAGGAAGCTGGTCGGCAGCGTCACAAAGCCATTCTAGTGAGCCTGAGGCTTGGGCGCAATAGAAACATTTATGGTATTTGGTTCATTTTGTTGGGCTCGCGGTCGCGCTGAGCGAGCTAGACTGAGCCCAACTTAATGCTTCACCACGGGAGATAGCGGTTTCCCGCCTACATCGCTGCTTCTTACCCCGCTGGCGTCCATGTAAAAGGACAGCTTGCCGGTGCGGCCATACTGGGCGGGTTCGGCGGTCGCATTCCATGTTTTTCCCCCGTTGGGGGCATTAACACGGAAGCGGTAGCCGGTCGTCAGCGTGCCTTCGATGTCTTTTGGAATCAGGCCTCCGGCGATCAGCGTGGCCAAATCGGCAAACAGGCCGTTGTGTTGCTGGCTGTAGAGCAATTCGGCAAGGGAGATACGAGTAAACATGTCCTGAACGTCGTTGTGATGAGCATTTATCCGGGCGTTGAAGAAAAACTGCTTGCCTTCTTTCTTTACCAATGCCTGGGTGTCCTTGTCCCCGATGATCCAGGCGCCGTTGACAAGCGTCAGCATGATGGGCTCCGCTGTTTCTGGACCATCACCTTCCTTAACCTTCACAAACACGGTAGCGAGGTCGCCGCTTATTTGTTCGCCGCCGAGGGTAACCTGTTCCGGAATCACCGCCGCCATTCTCTCAAAGTCTGGTCTTAAGTCTTCATAGTCCTGTGTCTTCAACGGATCGATCGCCGCCCTATAGACCGACATCGCAAATGCCTCGCGAAACTTCTTTTCTCGCATTAACTTGTAAAATACCCGCACCGTATCTGAAGGCGACCGCGGTGGTGTTTGTCCAAAAGTTGCGGCTGAAACCAAGCACAGCAGAACGGCAATCGTGATAATGACGACTCTACGCTGAGTCAAGAACTTCAGAGAAAACATAATTCCAATTCCTTCTTTACGAAATTTGAGGCGCGCATAAAACTTCGGCGCGCCTCATCGGCAAAGCCTGTTATAGAAAAACCATTGCAGCTACGGTGCTTTCCGGAACGCGAATCCGGATGTAGTTGCCCCGCCGCTAACCATCTCGCGGTTTCAATACCAACTCGCGGCCAACAAGATAAAGCAAAACCGTCAAAACAAGGAATGGCAGCAATCCGAGTACATCAGCGTGCGCTCCATCGAAGAAGGGATTGTGATGTGTCGCCCACTCTTCGAAGCCCTTCATCCAATTTACGATGCCTTCCTTTAGATTCAGGAATGCATAAACCACTCCTGCTAGCGTTCCTCCGGCAATGTATCCTGAGGCAAGCAGAACTCCCGGACTCTTGTCGGTTTCGGCAACCATTTGCTCTTCAGTTAGTTTCTGATGCTCCGGCTTCTTACGCAAATACTTATCAACCAGGAATCGGACCACTCCTCCGACGAAGATCGGCGCAGAGGTAGATATCGGCAGATAAACTCCTACAGCAAAAGCCAGAGAGGGAATGCCGCTCAACTCAAGCACGATTGCGATCATCACACCCAATAGCACAAGTCCCCAGGGCAGTTCGCGACTAAGGATGCCTTTGATGATGTAAGACATCAACGTTGCTTTTGGCGCCGTAAACTTGGGCACGCTGGAGCCATCAGCCTGTTTGTCGTAAATGCCGTTGATGCCGGGGTCGGCTAAATAAACCGGTACGCCCTGGTCATTGACCAGGTAACGACCTTTTGGACCGAATTCGTCGGTTGTCTTATGAACAATGTTGTATGGGGTGGTATCAGTGCTGGCCTGCCCACCCTGAAGACTTTCGTGCTTGGGCGCGCCGCCGCTCATCACGTATTGGTCAGGTGTGAAATGGAACCCGGCAGGAAAGTTGAAATCTTTGCTTTGCGCCACTGGAACATAAATCGTTCCCGCCTGATTCATAGCCAACAATATCGGGCCCAACGCCAGCGCTGACACCAGTGCGCCAACCAGGATTGCGATCTGCTGGTACTTCGGCGTGGAGCCAACTAGGAATCCGGTCTTCAGATCCTGCGAAGTAGTACCTCCATTAGAAGCGGCGATACAGACGATGCCGCCTATTGAAAGTGCCGTAACGAAGAACGGCGGAGCGGTCCACCCGATGATCAGGAACACGAGGCAGGTCAAAAGCAACGTCGCCACCGTCATACCTGAAATTGGATTTGAAGAAGAACCAACCTCGCCTGTGAGGCGCGAAGAGACAGTCACGAAGAGAAAACCAAACGCGATAATTAGCAACGCGCCGACAATATTCCATCGCAAATTCAGTTGCGGGGCGATCATAATGATCAAAAGCAGAGCGATGATTCCGCCAAGCACAAACTTCATCGAGAGATCCTGATCTGTGCGCGGAGCGTTTGCTGCCTCGGCTTTGGTGCCACGCAGGTCGGCCAGACCGCCCTTCAGACCACTCCAGATAACTGGCAGTGAGCGGACGAGACTGATAATGCCCCCAGCCGCTACCGCACCCGCGCCAATGTAAAGTATGTAGCCCTTCTGAATCTGAGAGACGGTCATGTCCTTGATGAGGTGGGTCGTTTCGGGAGCCAGCGGAGTCATCCAGCCACCACCGAAATACTTGATGGCTGGGATCAGCATCAAGTATGCGAGCACGCCGCCGGCAAACATGATTGAAGCGATGCGTGGACCAATGATGTAACCGACTCCCAGCAACGCAGGATTGTTTTCGATTGATATCGATGCCGCTTCAAACGGCTGGCCAAAAACTTTTGTCGGATACTCCTTCCATGTCTTGAAGAGCGATTGCACGCCATAGTAAAGAAAGCCAATTCCGAAGCCAGCGATGATAATCTTTCCGCCACTTTCCGCCTCGTCCTTAACAGCGGCTTTTTCGCCCGTATGGGCCGCCGCTCTGGACTCATCCGAGGCTGCAGCCTTGAGTACTTCGGCACACGCAGTTCCTTCGGGATACTTCAAATAACCGTGCTGGGCCACAATCAAGGCTCGGCGCAAAGGAATCATCATCAGAATTCCGAGCAGTCCACCAAGAACCGCCACGAGCATTACCCGAGTAAACTCCAGATCAAAACCGAGAATCAGAATCGCCGGCATCGTCACACCGATACCGAAGGCAATGGATTCACCTGCTGAGCCGGCCGTCTGAACAATGTTGTGCTCCAGAATTGTCGCGTCGCGGAGTCCAAGTTTTGAAAGGACGCGAAACAGGGTGATCGAGATGACGGCCACCGGGATAGACGCGCTCACCGTCAGACCAACCTTAAGCACCAGATAAAGCGACGAAGCGCCAAACACGACTCCGAGCAGGGTGCCAACAAGCAGCGGTATTGGAGTCAGCTCCCGCAGTCGGACGCCCGCTGGGATGTACGGGGTAAAACTCTCAAGGTAAGGATTATCTGGTTTGAAACCAACTATGTCTGGGTACTCGTTCGCAGGGATGCTTTCAGAAGACATCTAGAAGTGACCTCCGATTCGATTTCCACAACGGGGAGTGCTTAGGGGGTTAGTTCGTGGGCTACTTTACACGGGCCACCCGCGCAAGGGCAAGCTTGTTTACCCGCAGAGTGCGGGCTTTCTGGCGTTCTTGGAGACCAAACATGGGCTTTGAGTTGCCCGCTCAACGATCGCAAGGCGCAACGTCAATACTGGGACCATACTGGGACCGCGGGCGTCTCGCCCGCACTGTGCGCGACAGCGCGAACAACGCGTTGGCTGACCACCAGCAACATCAATTGCGAGTGCCTCGCAGAGTGCTCAACTCAAACCGTTGTTCGCGCTATCGCGCTCAGTGCGGGCGGGACGCCCGCGGTCCCAGTAATTACGGTCCCAGTATTTACGGTCCCAGTATTTAGGTTCTTCTTTCTGGTGGCACTTTTCGATTACACTTCATTCGCACTCAAAGCAGCCTTATGCAAACAAGAATCGTCCCGATCCTCCTCGCGATTGCATTTCTCGTCCAGCTCAGTGCGCCCGGTCACCCTGGCTCACATTCCGTCATTACGATTGGCAGTGCAACTTCGCGTTTGCAAGCCATTCCTGCTCCCGAAGACGTCCTTGGGTTCGTTCCGGGCGATGACCGCAAGCTCGCAAGCTGGAATCAAGTGCTCGAGTATTTCACCGCTCTCGCAAAAGCAAGTGATCGCGTGCACTTTGAGACGCTCGGCAGGACAACGATGGACAAGCCGTTTGTGATGGCAACAATTAGCTCTCCTGAAAACCTCGCTCAGCTTAGCGAATACAAGCGTATTCAGGAACTGCTGGCGGATCCGCGTAAGCTCGGCCCACCGGGCGTCCGCGATCGCAAAGCTGCGGAACTAGTCAAAAGCGGAAAGACAATCGTACTCATTACTTGCGGCATACACTCGACCGAGGTTGGATCTTATCTTTCGAGCATCCTGATCGCTCACCGGCTTGCTTCATCAAACGAACCGCAAGTTCAAAACATTCTTCGTAACACGATCATTCTGCTGGTGCCTTCGCTCAATCCCGATGGCGTGGACATTGTCAAAAACTGGTATGACAAAACACTCGGCACGCCCTACGAAGGAACTGAACCGCCTGAGCTCTACCACAAGTACACAGGCCACGATAACAATCGCGACTGGTACGCTTTCACGCAGGTGGAGACTCAAATCACCGTGGACAAGATTCACAACGTCTGGCATCCGCAGATTGTCCACGACATTCATCAGCAGGCTGCGTTTGGGTCTCGACTCTTTCTGCCACCCTACATGCAGCCGGTCGAGCCTAACGTGCCGAAGCAAATAGTCGCGGGTTATACAGAACTCGGAAACTTCATCGCGCGCGAGATGCGGGCCCAGGGTTTCAAAGGCATCACAACTAATTCTACTTACGACGCGTGGTCGCCCGCCCGCGCTTACTCGCATTATCACGGAGGCGTGCGAATTCTTTCGGAGACGGCTTCATGCAGACTTGCCACTCCGATCACAGTCAAGTTTGAGCAGTTGCGCAAGGGTGAAGGCTACGATCCAAGAAAAGAGTCGGCCAACTTTGGACCAGTTTGGCATGGCGGTGAGTGGCATCTGCGCGACATAACGAACCACATGACGACAGCGGCGTTTCTGTTGTTACGTCACTCTGCGGAGAATCGTGAAGAGTGGTTGAAGAGGTTTTACGACATTGCGAAGGATGCGGTGCGACCGAAGGCTCACGGCAAGCTATTCGCGTTTCTTTTGCCTTACCAGA
>DATBRN010000308.1:0-4994 GCA_036560225.1 Pyrinomonadaceae bacterium
GTGATCTCGCTCACATCCAACAGGATCGAATCAATGGTTACTAGCTCAAAATCATGGTCACGCCTTTGTCGCGCGAAATCCTGGATTCTCTTTACGGTCTTGGCTCCATCCTCGGCGGTCTTGATTATTATGTTTAATCCGCGCTCAATCTTTTCCGGATCGTTAGTGCGGAGAATCAATTGGGCCCGGCCAAGAATTCCCGCAAGGGTATTGTTGAAATCGTGAGCCACACCCGAGGCCAACTCGCCCAGAGCCGAAAGCTTTTCCATTTGCGAGAATTGTTCACGAATGCGCTCCTGTTCCGCAATGAAATGCGAAAGTTCTTCGACATGGCGTTCAGCTTGGTCCGCCTGATTCATTGAGGCTTCGATATTTTTGAGGTAGGTGCGATAAGTGAAGAAGACAATGGCAATGATCGGCAACGTGATTATAAACGCATAGAAGCCAAACTCCGCCATGAGTTTTGCGATAACGGCAGCTGCCGACGCGCCGGCAAAATAGGTTATCGAGGTCCAAAGGTAGTGTTTCTTCCATGTCAGCCAAATCGGATTGTTTGCTTTCAACGCCCCCAGGACAGCCACCATGCCGGAGTTTGTCGCGTACTGGATCAGGGCCATAAGGCCGACAGCCGTGATGAATCTGGGAGATAGGGGACTGACATTGAGGGCAACTGGATCTCCAAAAAAGAGACGCAGGGCATAGGCCGTGATGCAAGTAGCCATAGCCGCGACAGACCAATTGAAAAGAATGGTCGACCACTTCCGACAATAGGCGCTTCGAATCGAGGAGAGGAATGCCTCGGTAGCGGCCATGAGGATCGCTGCCTCACAGCCGTAGAGCAACAGCGTGAGAAAAATAAACGTATCTGAAACCGAGATCCAGGAACCAAACTGCGGAATCTTGATTGTCATTCGCGAGCTGAGTAGGCCCGTTATGATGACCAGGACACCTATTTTGAGATCGACAATTTTGAGATCGAGCCGATAGGCCGCCAATACATACGTCAACCCACCGACGCAGATGATAGAACGAAGGTAGAACTTGACCAGCTTACTTTGAGTATCTTCGGATGACATTGCAACTTAGGGTCTTCGGCGGGTTCCAATTACACAGCGACTGCAAAAGGATCCCAAGCCGCAGGCTCGTGCTGTGTCAGGTTTCCATTATCGGCGCCGAACTGAGCTGGAATCACATTCGCGAGAACAGCGCGCATTCTTACCTGACCCAGCAGGGTTTCAAGGTAACAGCGAAACTGATGGAGCACTGACTCCTGCTCGACGCTCGATGTCTTCGGTAGGCTGAGTTTTTCGCAAAAACTTTCGAATTGGGGCCAATCCGAATACATCAGGAATTCGAGGCTCTCGTTGCGAAACGCTTCGACCCTCGCGGTGAGGCCGGCAAATGCCGATCCCTCTCGCTTTCCACCGCAAGCTTCGACAAGTTCGAGTAGGATGGAAATGTCTTCGCAAAGCTGGATCGACTGTCGGTATCGCATATCGGAGTCATCAAATAATTTGGTTCCGTCAAGTTTGCGGTCAAACGTGATTGCCAGACTAATTGTTGACTGTTGAAGGCACTTGGTGAGCAGGTCGTGAGCGCGGAACAATTGGCCGACGAGTACTTGAGGAGTAGCATCTGGCCCACGTTGCTGATTTTCGAAGACACGGTGCAGATCATGGTTGATTGCGAAGGTAATCCCATCAAGCGTCTCGGCTACCTCTTTGGTCATCGCTTCGCACGTCAAGGCTTCATCGCTGATAAATTTCACGAGCGCGCGTGCTTCATCGTGAATGATTTGGAACAGCGCAAACGTTTCCGACGCTGCATCGGCTTGTCGCAGATGGCTTTCACTTAGGCTCAGGCACTCCAGTAAGCGAAGTAAGTCTTCGAATACAGTGCCCACAATATCCCTGACGGAGGGAGACGGAATTTCTTTTACGAGATGGTTGATGTGGTATCCGCAGGTTGTCTGGGGAACTTGCAGATTCAGCAGCCCGATAGATTCCGAGTGCTGCATCCGCGGGAGGGTTATTTCGTTTGAGGTGGTTCTGGTTGAGGTCATGTCCGCACGCGTGACCCTTTCTGAGAGAATAGTCAATTCAGGAAGATGGTGTCGTAAACCGCACGAAGCTTGTACCCGGCCCTCTGATAGAACTTCTGGGCCAATTCGTTTTCTTCATTTACCAGGACGCATACCGATTTGGCTCGGCGAAGGAAGGTGCGTCCAAGTTGAGACAAACAACGCAGGCCGAATCCCTGCGATCGGCGATCGGGATTTGTCCAAACGCCTTCCAGATAAATTACTGAAGGAGTATCCGAGACTACATCTGCTTTGAAAAGAATCTCGCCGCCTTCAACCCATATCCAGGTTCGGCCTTGTTCGATGCGCCGTGCGCAGCGTTGGCGAAAGCCTTCCGGGTCGCGCTCCAGGGGATTGATGCCACTCTCTGCAAAAGCCAGTTCCGCTTGCAAAGGAACTACCTGGTTCAGTTCCGCCAAGGTAGCGAGCCTGAGATCAGGAACTGCTTGCAGCGCCTCGATCGGCCAATTGAGTTCGAAAAGGCATTCGCTAGAGGCTTGGCGCATTCCTTGACCGGCTTCCGCATAATGCTCCCAAAAGGTGTCTATCTGTTCCCTCTCACCCATGATCATGTGAGCGTTGGTGCATGTTTGGGCAACTTCGGCGAGCGCTTCCTGGGCACGCTCAGTGGTGGTTTCCAAGAGCGTGGCGTGACCAATAAGAGCGACGCCTTCCAGTTGACCTTCGTAATTCCGGCAACCATAAAAGGTGCCGCGGTTAAGGGTGCTCACCAAACCGTTATCGTGGATGAATCCGACCATTGCCACCGTGTGTATGGGGCGTCGTGAAAGGAAGTTAAGCACTTCCTCCTCATCCGCATCGGTCAAGCGGCTGGTAATCACTTCAACTGCTCGCAGTCGTGGTGTTTTCAGCGCCGGGGCGATATTTGCAACTGAACTTAGTAGGGTCATCTCAATTTCTCTTCCGTGTTGGAGGTTGGTGTTGGCAATCATGTCCGTTGAAATCTGGCCATGTTAACGTCATGAACCTAAGGGGCAGGTTGCATGCACTCCGTACCGTCGCCTAAGGCCGCAGCGTTTGCGTTCGTGCTATCACTCAATAGCACGCCATCGGAGATCAAAACTCCGTCACCAATCAAAACACCATCACTGAGAAGCACTCCGTCAGACAGGAGCACACCGTCAGACAGCAATACTCCATCACTTATCAGGACACCATTGTTGGTAAGTGCTCCAGCAGTGTTAAAGACACCACTTGAAATAAGACTTAGATCCCTGACGAAAACCCCACCGCTGACTGAGGTCGCATCAGCCAACAACTTGCCTTGGCCGTACATCGCCTGCCACTTCGTCATCAGTGGGCTGCCATAAAGCATGCAGTAGTTGGCGACTACCCCACGGCCCCAGATGACGCTGTCACTTCCAATTACGTTGTCCTGGCCATACTCGTCCCAGGCAGTGAGCATCGAGGCTCCGTTTGCTAAGTAGGAGGCGTCCGCTCTAACCGAGCCGGCAATTTCTACTGCGCCTTCAACGTTGAGTCGGCCCGCACCCTGCTCAAACGAATTGGAATTCTGAATCGGTTGGGCTGTATACATCAAAATCGCTTTAACCAGGCTCGGCGTCAAATTCGGGTTTGCCTCCAGCATCATGGCTGCGGCGCCCGCAACCAAAGGTGCGGACATCGAAGTGCCGCTCATGTACATGCACTGATCGTAGGTCGTCGAACTTCCGACTTTGAAAGAGGGGAACAGTGTCACCAAGCTCGAAGACTTGCCAACACTGCTTGGAGAGACGGCGCCGATCAACTTGTTGCCTGGCGCGACAAGGTCGGGCTTAATGAGATTGTCATAATGCTTGAGTCCGGAGGCATCTGTGGAATAGCCACGGGTTGGCCCACGCGAGCTGTAGGAAGCGATCACGTCGTCGCTCCGCGCGTCAGTACCAAAACTGTTGGTCGCGCCGACGGTGATGACCGAAGGCTCAATGCCGGGCGAGTCGATTCCGCCATAGGTTTTTTGTCCTAACGCGTTTTTGCCACGATTTCCGGCGGCAGCAACTACAACGATTCCCGCATTATGGGCGCGGCGTGCGGCCAGGCAGAGTGGATCTGTCCTATAGCTATCCTTCGCCGGTGCGCCAAGACTCATGTTGATGACGCGGATGTTATAGGTGGCTTTGTTGGTGATGCACCAATCAATGGCGGCGATGACATTGCTGGAAACGCCCGCGCCCGTGCCGTCCAGCACGGCCAGACTGATCACCGACGATTCATAGGCGACACCGCCGTAGTAGTCTGTCTTAAACGCAGGGCTGCCCGCCAGAAGTGAGGCCACGTGGGTGCCGTGGCCATAGTAATCTTTGTTGCCGGCTATTCCGGTGTATGTCCTTGAGTAAACAACGCTGGGCCGGCCCTGTGACGCCTTGATTAGGTTGTGGGAGTTATCAATTCCGCTGTCGAGAACCGCGATACCTACACCCGTACCGTTGATAGAAGTGAAACCGGCTACCTGAGGGCGCGCATCGGTCGCACCTATCGTTTGTTCGACATGTCCGTGCGAAGCGATTGGACGATCGGGACTGACGTACGCAATGTCGTCGTCATACTGCAAATCGCGAATACGAGAAAGTGGGAGCTCAGCACTGATAAGTCCCATGGTATTGAAGGTGTTTTTAAGGTGACCGTTGAGGTGTTCGAACTTTGTTTGCAGATCAGCGCGGACCAATTGGTCGCCCAACATGGTCCGCTTAATGTCGGTAACCATGATGCCTTTAATGTTTTGACCCCGAGGCGCCTTATCCTTGAGTTGGATAATCACGCTACTCATCTTGTCGCGCCCACGGCCGGTCTTTACGTTATCGACGCTCTGCTCCAGGTCGGCTGCAAGCTTTGACCGCCAGGAATTGCTTCCTTGTGATTCGTCCTGCGGATTGGCCAGATCCTGCTTTAAATC
>DATBRN010000309.1:0-3485 GCA_036560225.1 Pyrinomonadaceae bacterium
TCGTGGTGCGTGAAGACGGGTTCATCGCCAATGGTGACGAGGTCAAGATTTTCGCTGAACGGGATCCCTCCCGTCTACCCTGGGCCAAACTGGGCGTCGACATCGTAATCGAATCGACCGGTCTGTTTCGGAAACGAGACAAAGCGAAACTGCACCTTGATGCCGGAGCAAAAAAGGTGATTATCACAGCGCCGGGCAAGGAGGAAGATCTGACCGTTGTACTCGGCGTCAATGAGGAGATGTACGACCCGGCCAGGCACCACATTATCTCGAACGCCTCCTGCACGACTAATGGTCTGGCTCCAGTCGCAAAGGTGCTCTTCGACACTTTTGGCATTGAGAAGGGCATTCTGACCACCGTCCACGCCTACACAAACTCGCAACGGTTACTGGATCTCGAAGCTGAGGATCCTCGCGATGCACGCGCGGCTGCGCTGAATATCGTTCCTTCAGAAACCGGCGCGGCAAAAGCTGTCGGTCTCGTCATCCCACAACTCAAGGGCAAGTTTGCGGGCATGGCTTTCCGCGTACCGACAGCGACCGTATCAGTTGTCGACTTTACTGCTGTGTTGTCGAGAGACGCGACCGTCGATGAGATTAATGCCAGCATGAAGGAATATGCTGAAGGCCCAATGAAAGGAATTCTGGACTACTCCGAAGAACCGTTGGTTTCGAGCGATCTGAAAGGTGATGCGCACTCATCTATATTCAGTGCCCTCGATACCTTGGTCATTGGTGGCAACTTGGCCAAGGTTGTCGCCTGGTATGACAACGAGTGGGGCTACTCGATGCGAGTCGCAGACCTGGTCCACTTCTTGGCGACGAAAAAGTAATGAGTAGTGTGAGGGTATCTTATGTCCGAGACGAATGTCGTTCAACTGGCTCCTAACCGGACTAAGATTGTGGCGACAATTGGTCCTGGCTCTCGTACGCCTGCGGTTTTGCGTAAGCTTATCGAGGCCGGCGTCGATGTGTTCCGCCTTAACTTCTCACACGGAACGCATGACGAACACTCTGCTGTCCTCGCCGACATTAGGACTCTGAGCCGGGAATTAGGTCAGCACGTAGCGATCTTGCAGGACCTTTGTGGGCCGAAGATGCGCCTTGGGCCTATTCCTGGTGATGAAGTGGCATGCCCACTGGGTGAAGAATTCACGCTTGTCGCCGAGCGATCCTCAAACAGTGCGCATGAATTAACCTGCTCGTATCCCGAGTTGCCAAACGATCTCAGGGTCGGAGACCCCGTCCTCTTCGCTGACGGCACGGTCGGCATGGTCGTCACCAATAGGGAACCCGGTCGAGCGCGGTTGAAGGTAACGCTCGCCGGACAACTCCGCTCGCGGCAGGGGCTGAACCTACCTGGCTCGGAATTAGCGGTCAAGTCGCTAACAGATAAGGATCTCAAAGACCTCGATTGGACCAGACAGCACGCAAAGGATGTTGACTTTGTCGGTTTGTCGTTCGTTCGCAGCGCGGACGATGTCGCCAGATTGCGACGCGAACTGCAAGCGAGGCAGTGTCCGGCGCGAGTCGTAGTCAAGATCGAAAAGCCACAAGCGGTGCAGCATCTGGAAGAGATTATCGCTGTTACCGACTGTGTAATGGTGGCGCGGGGTGACCTGGGCGTGGAGATGGACGTGCAGCGGGTTCCTGCGATCCAGAAGCGAATCATCGCACTGTGCAATCAGACACACCGTCCTGTAATCACCGCCACGCAGATGCTCAATAGCATGGAGCACTCCAGCCGTCCTACACGGGCCGAGGCCAGCGATGTGTTCAACGCCGTCCTCGACGGCACAGACGCAGTCATGCTCTCTGGTGAGAGCGCCGTTGGTGAATATCCTGTCGAAGCGGTGGTGACTATGGGCCAAATTTGCTCAGAGGCAGAGGCATACTTGGAGTCGAGCGGCCGTTTGCCACGCGGCGGCTCGATTTCGCTGTCAGGTTTGATCGAACCGATTACCGAAGCCGCCGTGGATGCTGCGCATCTGATGACCGAGCAATTGCATGCGCCACTGATTGTCGTGTCGACCGATTCAGGGCGCACGGCTGTCGCGCTGAGCAATCGGAGACCATCGGCGACGATTGTCGCCCTGACTCCTACGGAAGAGATAGCCAGAACCCTGGCGCTGTGCTGGGGCGTGGCACCACTGGTCCGGGCAGATCCTTTATCAGCAGAACGGGAATTGGAGTTTGCTATTGACTGGGCCAGATCACACTCACTTGTTCGATCTGGCCAGCATGCAATACTGCTTCGCGGCCAGGTTGCTGGTCAGCCCAAGAGTCGGGCAGTGCTCGCGGGCGAGGTCACTTGAAATCCTCGCTTTTTCAGGAGACGACTCTCTCCTTGCCTTGACTTATAGGCCGGCGCCCGCGTGCTTGAGACATTTCCCCTACCCTTGAGCGACAAAGAGAGTAATCAATTGCATGCAAGTGCGAAGGTGATCCGCCACGCCCTTGATGAATTAGGAGATATCGGCTGAGGAACTTGAAAGAGAATTTAGCTATGAACAAGAAAACTGTTAAGGAAATTGATGTTGCTAATAAGCGCGTGCTCGTCCGTGTGGATCTGAATGTGCCATTGGACGATGGCTCAGTGAGCGATGACACGCGTATCCGAGCTGCATTACCAACGATCCGATTCTTGCTTGATCGTAACTCCGCACCAATTCTTTGCTCTCACCTAGGTAGACCCAAGGGAAAACCTAACCCTAAGTACAGTCTAAAGCCCGTCGCGGAGCGGCTCGGCCAACTTCTGGAGCGTCCTGTACAGATGGCTCCAGACTGCGTTGGCCCAGTGGTTGAAGATATGGCCCGGAAGATACCACGGGGTACAGTTCTGCATCTCGAGAACCTACGGTTCCACGCGGAAGAAGAGGCTAATGATCCCGAGTTTGCAAAAGCCCTCGCTTCGTTGGCAGAAGTTTTCGTCAACGATGCTTTCGGTTCAGCCCACCGCGCCCACGCGTCGACCGCCGGCGTGACTGCCTATCTTCCCTCTGTCGCAGGCTTGTTGATGGAAAAAGAACTTAACTTTCTGGGGCAGGCACTCGCTGCTCCCGCGCGACCATTCGTCGCTGTGCTGGGAGGCGCGAAAGTGTCTGACAAGATCGGAGTGATTCATAACCTGTTGGGAAAGGTGGATTCGCTACTAATTGGCGGCGGCATGGCCAATACCTTCTTCAAAGCGCAGGGCAAAGCAGTGGAAGAGTCATTAGTGGAGAATGACAAACTCGATGAGGCGAGAACATTGATGGGTAACGCCGACTCGAAATTGATCCTGCCAGTTGACGTCGTGGTTGCGGATCGCATGGACGCAGAAGCTGAAAAGCGCACGGTGACTGTCGATGCCGTTCCAGCCGGTTGGCGCATCCTCGACATTGGACCAGAGTCAGTAAAGCGCTTCACGCAATATCTGCGCACAGCGCGCACCGTCGTTTGGAACGGACCGATGGGAGTCTTCGAATTGGAGCCTTTTGCAACCG
>DATBRN010000310.1:0-22294 GCA_036560225.1 Pyrinomonadaceae bacterium
TATCGGCCCATGCAGCGTCCGCGTGCCATTGAGATCCACGTCTTCCAGCCAATACGTGACCGGCGACTGCTGACCGCCTGCCGTCGTTATTTCGTCATACCACGTGTAGCTCAGCCCCGCCGTCAACTTCGTCTTCGCCCCTGCTATCAATGCCGACCCCGCCACCAGTGAAGGCGTTATCGCCACCCGCTGACCATCCTGCTCCCGATAGATGTTGTACCCCAGGTTCCGGGCTTCGTAACCACTCTGCCACTGCAACCTCACTTCCCCATTTTTCTCCCTCGCCGTGAACCCTGTTAGCTTCACCGCCGTCGGCGCGCTGGGGGCGGCTGCCAGGGTCCATTCGGAGAAACCAGCCACACCAGTCTTCTCCACCCAGTTAGCTCCCGTATCCCTGCTATCAAAACCTTGATCCGTCCAGGTATTGGACGTCACTCGCCAGAGAGTCAACGAACCCTCAGCGTTACCATTCAATTCGGAATCGAGATAGTGTAATCGCACCGTCGCAGCCGACACGGTACCACCGGTCGCAACAATGGAATAACCACGCGAAACCGCGGTGGCAAACCCTCCAGGCGCACCCTTCGCCAGATCGATATCTACAGTAGTGGCCGTGCCGCCGTTTGCTATCTGAACATTGGGATTGCCAAACGACTTCGCCGTAGCATTCACATCCATCCGTCTCACGGTACCCACTACGTCCCCGGTCCCACTTGAGGTGCCATTCTCCGTAAGAACAAACGACGTGGTTGTTGTCAGATCACCGTTAAGACTGAGTACGCCGTTGACCGTTACGTTCTGGCTTAAACTGACACCCGCGCCATTGTTGATGGACAGTGCGTTAAAGGTCGTCGGGTTCGAGCCGCCGATTGTTTGCGCGCCGGTGCCGCTGTTGAACGTTGCCGTCCCGCCGTTGTGGTTGAAGACGCCGTCGTTCGTAAAGTTTCCGGCAATGTTAAGCGTGGCGGGGGCCGTGAAGCCACCGGTCGAAATAAGCAAATTGCCGTTCAGTGTCAATGTCGTGGTGTTGCCCCCCACGGAAAGGGTCTGGGCAGCCTTGTTAACCGTGATGTTGTTGAAGGTCTGACTGGAAGCCGTTCCATTAATAGCTTGAGCCACCGCAGAGCTATTGAAGTTGACCGTTCCTGTGCTGGGACCGAATATGGCGCCATTATTTGTCCAATCGCCTGCAACATTGTGTGTGAAGGAACCGGCATTGAATGTCGTCCCTGAACCAAGGGTAACGTTGCCGCTGATAGTGATAGCAGCACCTGCCGTTGCGGAGTTAGTTCCCGAAGTGCTCAGGTTACTGGCAATTGCCATTGGCGCGGCGGGCATAGTCTTTGTGCCGCTGCCGCTCAACGTGAGATTGCCATACGATTCATTCGTAACCGTTTGGTTTGTTCCGCCGTACTCAACTGTGCTGACTGCGCCCAGGGTGTGCGTCGAGTAATTCGTTGGGAAGGCGTTGGTTCCTCCAATCTTGAGTGTGGCACCATTTACAACCGTGAGAGTTCCACCGCCCGCGGACCGGTTCGCAGTAAAGTTCTGTAAATTGAATGTGCCGGTATTAACAATGAGATTGCCTGAGATCGTTAGATTCGCACCCAGCGTGGCGCTGCCAGCGCTGCTGTCAATTATTAGATTGCCGACTGTAGCCGCAGGAATATCTGTAGTCGGGGTAATCGTACTCGCCGTGTTCTTGTAGGTAATGGTGCTGCCTGTGCCGATCGTGCGCGTACCCGTCATTGCGTAATGACCGTTGAAGGTTGCGGCTTGCAATTCGGTGAGGCCATTAAGCGCGAGTGAGCCGCCGCCAGTAAATTGAATACCACTCGACGCGAACTTGACCGTTGCGCCGGAGTTTATGGTTACCGGAGCAACCACGCCTCCGGCATTGGTCGTGTTAACGTTGTTGCTGAATGTGACCCCGCCGGCGCTGGTGTTGCTGACGACAATTGCGGGAGCTGCACCCGCTCCATTACCACTCAAGGCTCGAATTCCTCCGCTGCCGCCAACCGTTTGCGCTGCCCCGCCGTTAAATTCCAAAGTAGCACCGTACTTAGCGCCGGTAGACACGCCTCCCATGGTTCCATCGTTGATGAAATTGCCACCGACGCGCAAAGTCCAGGTTTGTGCCCCTCCGGTCCACAGCACATCTCGCAATAGACTGCCGCTTTGCATCGCAAAATCACCGCTAACCGTAAACGTTTCAGTTCCACCCGTTCCCCCCACGCCCGCATTTGCATTTGTCTGAATGGTGATGCTATGCACGTTGGCGCTTCCGTTCAACGCTACAAAATTACCGTTGCTATAAGCGCCGCTGAAAGCCCGAATAATCACATCGGCGCCGGCGGCTGGTACGGTGCCCTTGTCCCAGGTACTAGCGGTACTCCAGAAGAGCGCGCCGGTCGTGTTCGTAACCGAACACCAAACATTTGCGCCGCCGCAGGCTGCCGTTGCTGAGAGGGCAAAGTTCTCCGTAGTCGTGCCCCCGCTCGTGACGGTGACACCGCTGTGTGTGGCCGAGGCATAACCCGTTGCCGAAACGGTTACGTTATAGATATCAGCCGTGATGCCGTTGAACGTATAGACACCGCTTGCGTTAGTGGTCGTCACATTGGAGCCCGCCGTCACGGTTGCGCCGCTGATTGGACTGCTCGTACTTGCATCGGTGACTGTGCCCGTCAATGTTCCTGTGCCGGCGCACGGAGCGAACGCAAAGCTGCCGATGCGCGTCTTCCAGTTCGAGGTCGACCCTGACAGCATATATTCGTTCGTATGCCAGAAGGTGCAACCGTTAACGGGATCAATGGAGGTGGCGCTGTAATCACCCCAGCGCGTCGAGCCGGTGAACGCACCGGTACCGTTGACCATTGTTGACTCGCCTTGGCCCAGAGTGTTGAGCGTGTCCGTAGTCAAACGGCCGTTATAACGAATGGACGGGAAAGTGCTGCCGCTTGAGACACTGTAGCCAATAGCCATGTCGCCGTTCTTGTCCACGGCAAGGCTCGGCATCCAGCGATACAAGCCATCGCCCCCACCGTTAATGTCTCCCTGCTGAACTGGAGACGTCGCCACGGTGTTGCCGGTGACGTCGAATTGATACCAGCGCACTGCGGTAGGAGCAACTGAGGTAGCGTTGATCGTATGCGTCGCCCAGAGCGATTCGATTCCACCCAGATTTTGATACCAAAGATTTGCGAAGAGACGATCACCCACTGTGTCGAGTTTTGAGGAAGTGCCTGATTGCGGCACGATGGCCGCGTTCTCGGTCGAGTCCCAGGCGTTGGTAAAGCCATTGACCGTCACGTCAGTTGGGCCGGTAAAGGTAGAGTTCGCCGGCGTCGTAAAATCAACATGAAATTTCCAAAGGTGGACTTTGTTCAGCGTGCTTAACGCATTGGCGACAGGTGGACTGTCAATAGAGGCGAAGAATTCATTGCGGCCAACGGGCGGAGTGCCAAAGCGAAAGGTGGCGGGAATAAGAGTATAGGTATCGCCCACTTGCGCCGGCGTCAGACGGAACATAATCGGAGTCATCGCCAGGCCCAGAATCATCTTGCTGCGGTCATATGCAACCACTTGAATTCCCTGAAACGAATTACGCCCGCCGAAGGTGCAGCTGGATGCTCCGCAAAACATGTTGTAGCCGGAATAGTAGGCATCGGGCCACATGCCAAATTTGGGATAATCGCCGATCCAATCTGGGTTGGCCGAATCGTGCTGTACGGCATAGAAAAACCAGCCACCTGAAATAGGATTTGATGTTTGGGAGATGGCGGTGCATTGATAGTAAGGCGCAACCGTGTTAGGACCCGACGTACCGAAGGCGAAATCTGTAAGTATCCAGCGATCCGCTACGTGATCGTAAAACACTACGCCGTCGCCAAAATGTTTTCCCTGAGTACACGGGTTAGTACCGCCCGTTCCCCATAAAGTATTTAGGTTGGTGGTCGCCAGCAGGGTTGTGCCGGTCTTGTCCCAAATCTTAAAGGCGCCAGAATTAACCATCTGAATGAAATGATTGGCGCCGATGTCGCCATCCGTGTCCGGGGGTGAGCAGGAACAGCCGCTGGCAGTTAAATCCATGCCTTCAAAATTGAAATTCAACCCAGGCATAGTGGGGGTTGGCGCAAGCAACTCAAGTAAGGCGCCGAATTGTGTGGGGGCGCTTTCCTCCGAAGATGATTCCTCATCGTCCTCAACACGAGGATGACGTCGGAACTCTGGCAGCTCAAAACCGGAGTTGATAGGAATCTGCGGCAACTCACGCAGATCTTTATTCATGCGAATCGGTTCGATGCGTTCGCGAACAACCGGCACGAGACGATCCTGAGGCGAGACGACAGGCAGCGTCAGCTGGGATGAGCCCACACCGCCGCCGCTATTCGCGGACTTTGTTGAATCAGGCCTAACAGTATGGCTATTAGAATCTCCGCGCTTTTGAGTGAATCCTGTCTCGGTGATAACAGTAAGCAGGATCATTCCCACGGCCACAAGCGACACGCGCGTTATGACTTTGATTGTCAGGAAGCGTGAAAGAGCGGTCGCAAAAGACTGAGGACTACTCTTCATGAGTCCTCTCGTGGTCCGGCGAGCGTTCTTTAGGGGATTCGTGTCACGGGGAGGTTGGGCGTGATCACGGTTGTCAGTAGGGGCCATGGTTGGTTCCTTTGAAATCAGCGGTCAGGATCAGAAGTAATAAAACAGAAATCAGCTTTCAAGAGTCAGGCGGTTAGAAATGAGCGTTCCGGCTCGGGAGGTACGCTCGTCTGTTTGAATCGTGCATCGTTCCCATTCGCGGCGATTCCTCAAAACTAATTCACGAAATCAGCCACTACAAATATTTGGCGACAGTCAACCGCATTCCTGCTTCCTTCGTTCGGATGACTTCCTGCGTCCTTCGTTCGGATGACTACTCCGCGGATGGGATCAATTGCCTTCCCCTTGCGACTCATACCGCAGCTACACGACGCGAGACTTTGACCCGCCGGGCACGAAATTGCTCGGCAAACAGCTGTAACTGCGGCGCTACCTCGGGAAGACGCCATACCAATTCTGCCAATCGATAAGGCAGGCGCGGCCAATTATTAAACTGACCACCGACGGCGGCAGTCGAGCGCACGGGATTGTCAAATCGGTTAATGAGGTTAGTCCAGAGTCCAATGTCCCAAATTCGACGTCTGTGGGAACTTAGATGACTTTGGACATTGGGGCCCGGACTCGCAAGGCGGCTTCGACCCCATTGGCAGAGGACCGCGGGTACAACCCAGCGTGGTAAGCTTCTGGCCTGCTTCGCCAGCGTTGTGTTTTCAATTTTACCAAGGTCCGCTCCCAACAACTGATGGGCCAGGCCGATGGTCGTGGCTAGCCAATTCAGATTGCGGGTTGCGGTTCGATTCGAACGCTGGCCCAGGCAGACATCCCAGTCGAAATCTTTTGTGCGCGCTTCGAGCAGCAAGGCTATATCAGACAACCACGTTGGCCGCCGGACGCCGCTGCGTAGCAGATGTAAAGACAGCAGGCGTAGATGATCTTCGTCGCAGAGTATGCGAACTGACTGGCGATGGCGAAGTCCAATGTCTGCGGACACTGCCGTGACGTTGAATGTTGGAGGTTGGGTCTTGGACGTACCTTTGTCGAGCGGGACGAGCCGCGAGCGCTTGAAGGCGTCGTCCCACACGCGCATGTCGCCCTGATTGATTTTGAATCTGCGGAATCTCTGGATGTCTCCTGTGTCTTGCGCCCTTGTTTGCCCAATTCTTGCAAAGCCGCAGTGCAGATCGACGCAATGACCATTAATGTCTTCCAAACACTTCAAGGCTGCGCTTGCCTGCGCAAACTGATCCGGTCGAATGCAGAGATCGATATCGCCATAAGGCCGCAGCGCAGCGTCAGGATAAAGGCGCGCGATGGCCCAACCCTTAACGAGCACCGGCTCAATGTCCTCAGCGCGCAGCAGCGAGAGCACGTGAGCGATTTCGCGCTCATGAATCAGCGCCGACAATCTAAAGAGGCGGTAAACCTCCTGCAGCTGGCGTCCGCTATCTGTGTTCGCCAGCGGTGTGTAGCATATGCGCCTCCAGGCGAGGGCGCCAGCGCCAGATTCGCAAAGCAGCGGGACGATGTCTGCCAGTTCAGCTTCTGAGAGATCGGGATTACGGTTTGCAGTTTGAGCGAAGTCACGCCAGGCACCCGCGAGTAGATTGGCAACTCGCCGGCCGAGTTCATGGCGCTCTCCACTGCGGGAGGAAGACTTTCTTTCAACCTGGAGGGTGGTTTGAGTCAATGTAACAGTACAACCTAACGGTACAACCTTGAAACCCTGGAAAACATTCTTAAAAGCAGGTACCGCTTCCTGGAGAGCCATTGCAACCCAATGGTGAACAGCACAGTTTGTTCGGTATGCAGGGAGCACCCGACGGTTGACAGGTCGCTGCCTGCACCGCAGTTGGCGCTACGATCGAAGTCACCACGGGCACTGCTACGGCGGCGGCGAGACCAAGCTGACGAATCATCCGCCTTCGCGAGAGGTGCGTAAATTCCGAGGGTACCGAGATCGAGTCCTCGAGGAGATGAAGATTTTTCAGTTGCTCAAGCGCCATCCATACCAGCTGTTCGTTGAACAACGCACCCAGCTCGACTTCGAGCCGGTGCGCAATCTCCGGCGCCGAAGTGTTGCCATCGCAACAGCGCCAAACCAGAGCGGCAGTGCGATTAAGACAATGGGCCTGGTCGCTATCGAGATCGTAAACTAAAACTTCATCTGTAAGCTCATCAATTACCAGTCCGTGTTTACGCATCTTCGGGAACTGTCCTGTAGGGATAGGGATTCTCTTCATACGGTCTCCATGTATTTCAGGATCAAGGTGGAGGCTGTTCTTGCGTCAACCTGCGCGCGATGCGGCTGAAACAAGCGGCCCACTGGCTGGAAAATCCGGGGAATACCCTGGACCCCGTCGCTCGATCTGGATCCTCGCAAAACTTCGAAAGCTTAGGCCGTTCGAGTTTGGGCGAGCTATATCCGAACTACCAAAACGCGCTAATCAAGACTCGGGTTTATACCACGCGACACGAGAGATAGCAATAAAACAGCGAAACTTAGCGGGAGAGGATCTAAAAGAAAATTAAGACTGCAAACGGGCCGTTGATCTTGTAGATCTCGTTAATCCGGTCCAACAAGAATGAGCGAAGCAAGCAATTGACCCGCGATGAATCGCGTTTGGCACACACAATGCCTAACGACGGATAAGGGGACCATGACTCCCTAAGCTGCACCGAGATGCTGACAAATGCCCTATCGCGCGGCCAAATCGCCGCTCCATTCCACCGCCGTTTCGATTAACAAGTCATTTCCAGACTTCCTCACTACTGTCCGTTAAAAACAATTTAATGACGACGCGAGACACTTTTCATCTGATAAGACCTGGTTTGTTGCTGCTTGGTTTGTGCTGTTCCATAAATGCCCAGCAGCCCGGTCAACTGGCTGCGCAGCAAGAAACGCGAGAACAAACGAACGCCAACTCCGTGGCGCGTTATGCCGCCGCAAAAAACGATCCTGTCGTGGATTCAGGTGAGCCGCCGCCGTATGACGCGCTTTCCCTTTCTTCACATTCTTCTCCGCATCCTGCGCCTGCCTTGATCATCCGGAATCTCATTGACGCCGAAAGTAAGTTTCGGGAAACGCTGCTCCAGTTTTCTTTCAACCGAGACGTCGTATTGCAAACCATCGGCCAGGGCGGCGAAGTGACTGGAGAATACATCCGCAACTCCAGTTTCGTGCTTGACGATCGAGGGAAACGAATCGAGCGCGTGCTCTATCACCCGAAGTCCACGATCAGGGAGATGACGATCACGAAAGAAGACTTGCAGGACCTGGCCGGCTCCCAACTCTTTGGCCTCGACCTGGACCAACTGGATGCCTATGATTTTTCCGACTTCGGCGAAGAGTACCTGAATGAACGAGCGGTGTTTGTAGTTGCCGTGAATCCGAAACAAGAGCCCGATCCTCACCACATGCGCACGCGCTTTTTCGTGGGACGAATCTGGATCGATGCTGAAAGTTTTCAGATCGTGAAGCTTGAAGGCATCACCAAACCGCACGGTAAGCAACGATTCCCGGCTTTCCAGACAAAGCGAGATCTGAAAATCGAGAGTCTGCTCTTCCCTTCAACAACTTCCGCCGACGACGTGCTTCATTTCACACACAAGGATGTTCGTTATCGCATTGACGTGAGGTATTACGACTTCAAGCGTTTTGCGAGCCGGGTGAAGATCGTAGAGATCGAGTGACCTTCTCAGAAATGTGCTCGCAAAAAAGGAAGAATAAAAACTCACTTACACCCCAAGTCCCTCACCGCTTATCACTTCTCCCTCACTCTTCACCCTGACTGTTCCATAACGCAACCGGGAAATCGCGCTGCAGTTAGGCGTGCTGCTCGAAGATCGTCCCGTTTAGCTGTCCGCGCTCCTCGCGCTCCTTAGGCCACACCAATTCCAAAGGGAACCAGAATGAAAACTAAATTATCCGGCCTTTTAGTAGTGATCATTGCCGCTTCATGCCTGCATCCACCGGATGTTGTACACGCAGGAAGTGGCAGCGGCAATTCACCCTGCGTTGTTGGTCGTACTGCCACGTCCTTTGGGTTTTGGACCTGGCCTGCAAATTCTCACGTGACCATTTATCTGCGCGAGCCGGATTTTTCTGCAGCGGACGTAGCCGCCGTTAGAGTCTCCGTGCAAAATTGGGATGAAAGCGCGCTGGAGAATGGTTCCAATGTGCACTTCAGCGTACGTGGGTTAACTCACGAAACGAAAACTGCCAGCGGCGACATGACGTTGATTCGCGGCGATATTTATAATCAGAAGCTCAAACATCTCGCTCTGCTCGAGGCCCACAGCTTGAATCTCAATCAGATGATTGATTACGCGGTAGTTATCGTTGATCTCCGCGTAAAAAATCCTGAAGTGTTGACCAACGTAGTGGCGCATGAGATTGGACACACCCTGGGGCTATTGGACTGTTACAACTGCAACAGCAAAAGTACCGCCATGGGACTCATGAAAAGCGCGGGGGAGTCAAACGGCATCGAAGGTCCGACGGCTTGTGACAAGATAGTCGTAGTGTCAGCGTATCGCGACTTGCTGGCGCGTGGAGCACAGACGGCTGGGACTGCCCGCTTGGCAAGACCGCTGGCGGATGAGGGAGAAGAGCCGGAGGCTGATGACACTCCAATTGTGCCGCGAACTTAATGCTGCGAGCGCAGGCATCGCCGAATGTTTGCCTGGTCTATGTGCTCACAGCGACAGCGCTCACCGCTTTTGTAAGTCAAACTTATCCAACCAAAGACTTCCGAAAATCGGGCACTGCGGTGTAGCACATGGCTGCCGCTGAAGCGCAATTTGAATCGCGCTAGTTGATTCTGGAGTTGTGAAGTCAATTGTAGTGTTTCGCCAGCCTTCTGTTGTCTGGGGCAACGCGTCCGTTTGCCCGAGTACTTTATTATTATTGCTTGGGTCAACGATCATAATAGTTGGCAGCCCACCGCTGACCACGTTCTCCGTTCGAAAAGCCAACTGCAATTGATAATGCGTCTTTGGTTCGAGCAACACGAGTTGCGAGATTACAGGCAAGCTCGCATTGGACTCACCATTGAAATCAACTCGCAGACTCGAGCGTCCTTCCCGCGGATTGGAGTTATCGAGCGAGAGCTTGAGTTGAGCTGCGTGGTTGGCCGCTCGCCAACCGAAGCCTGGTTCATCGAGGTCCGTCTCTGCTTCAAACCCACCATCAAACATTAGCGGACTGTCTGGGTCAGCGGGGTGGCTAATCCTCCATACAGTTGCGGCGTCAGAGAATTGTCGGGCGGTGATTAGTTCTGCGACATACGCACGCCGCTCCTGGTCCATGGCGCTGCCCGCGGCCCGAAACATTTCGATCGTGGCGGCCGTTTGACCACGCTTCTTAAAATACTCCGCTACTGCTCTGTAGGCCTCGGGCGTGCGCGGCTGGATCGCCTGTATAACATATTCAGCTTTGCCGCCGGAGAGTTGCCAGGCGAGATCGACGATGCCGGGCAGCAATTTCGCATCACTCGATCCTGCCAAACGTAACTCACTGAAGCCTCCATCAGCGCGTCCCGCACGCACCAGTATGTTTCCCAGTTGCCAATGTGGTTGCGCATAAAAAGGTGCGAGGCTGACTGCAACCCTTCCTGAATCGATGGCCGCCTCCGTGTTACCTTCGAGTTCCTGCCCGCGCGCAAGTTGCATCCACAAGACATAATCCTGGGGGCGAAGCTGAACCGCCAGTTGGTAATGGGAAATGGCAGCGGGGCGATCATCGTTGGCTTCGAGCAGCGCGCCGAGGATCACGCGTGTGGTTGGGTTGCCGGGGCTAAGGGCTGCTGCGCGCTTGGCGGCGGCGAGGTTCGGCGTTGATAAAGCATTCGCCGCGAGTAGCGATGAGTAACCAGCGCGAGCGGAGTGCCAGGTAAGAAAGGAAAGAATAAAGAGAGCGCCGACCAGCAGGCTGTCTTTCAACTTTCGCAAGGTCTCAGACCTCCGTGAAGCAAGCTCAAAAGACAATGAATCACTTCGACTTGAGCTGGATAATATGCTCGCGTCGATGGGAACAGATGAGGTATGAGAGCCTAAGCCAGATTGGGAAGCTTTCGGTAAGTGGAAGACTTGCGCGCACGCAGGTCATAAACCGTGTGCAAAAACTGAGCGTCGATCGCTGGACTCTACGGAGCGCCCGGGCTGGGGTTACTTCCACCGCCCAGTAAGGGGATCAACGCCAGCGCGCCCGCAACCGCGGCAATGATGGCCACTGTCCCGCCCGTGCCCAAACCGCCACCACCACCCGCCGCTGCCGGCGCGGTTGCGATTGATGGATCACAAACGTCAATTCGATTGTCCCGGGAGCCATCGCTTTTTCCCGCCACGCCTCGCGAGGTATCAATCTCGCCGGTAGTTCCCTTTAGGGTATGCAGCACCACACAGCCCTGAATCAGAGTCACCCTGATGTTGTTGCGATCAAACTCCACAGTCAGTTTGGCTCGGGGTGCGATGTCCAATGAGAAGTGACCCGGGATACTCATCGACGCGCCAACCTTGTCTGGCGTTTCAATCATGGCCCCGGTCAGGACGGTGGCGCCGCTGATCGCGCTGGCGCCATTGACCATTACGGGCCGGTTACCGGCAGTCGTGAGAATAGCCGTTGCCTGCTGTGGAGACGCAGTCGCATTGCCCACGGAATCGGCAAAACTCACTGGCAAATACAGCTGGCCAATGGCGAGGGCGAGAAACAAAGCAATGGCGGAAGTTATGCGTTTGAATTTGGAGTCCATGATTATCTTCTTATCAAGCAACGAGGAGAAGCAAACTACGAACGACAAAAACCGATTCCTTTGGTTGGCAAGCGACGGCGGGAGTATAAGCTCGCGGTTCGTGCCCGTCAATGACTTCTCGTCCCGAATCAATGCCCCGTGTCGTGGTTTCAACTCACGGGGCAGCCGACCCACCCGCCTCCTGCATTTTCCGCGTTGCCAGCGCACACAAAAAGAAGGTGCTCGCCACCAGGAATAGAGTGTGACCCGTCACGTGCACTCTTTCTTCGGCCGCGAGAAACTTGACGACCACTGCGGCGACTATGCTAAGCAATCCCAACAACCACGATAGTTGGAACACCAGACGAAATATTTGCTTCATGGGGAGTCTCCTCAGCTAAGGATGCGGCGGAGTATACCAGAAAATAGACCATGGCCCGCAGTTCAGAACATTTCAGCACAGTGCATGACCTTTAAATCCCGTGCCTGGATTCAACGGCGTGAACTTCGTCCTTTAAGCCGCTGTCGCTAATTATTACGATCGCGAGCAGCGCGGTGAAGACTACTGCGTTAATGGTAATGTGCAAGCCAAAATCTACCAGGCTGTGAATGGCTACAGCCACGATGCCCGCCAGCGCGCCAACCTTTGCGGCCCGGAGGTAAGAGTTTTTCCCGTGAGTTTGCCGACGCGCCACTCTAATAAACACAACTGCTAACCAGGTTCCGATTGCGAGTCCAATCAGCCCTCCGCTCGCCAGCAACTCCAGATAGTCGTTGTGAGCCTCCTGCGGCGTCACTTCTCCGGAGCCGCGGTGATACTTGGTAATCGCAATCCAGTAACCACCAAACCCGGCGCCTGCAATCGGGTGGTCCTTGATTAACTCCCATGTCGCCCGCCAAATATTCGGGCGTAGTGTGTAGGAGTCTGCTGTCTTCGGATCAAGCTCAACAGAGACACTGCCCATTCTTCCTGACAATGGATCGCCACCCACGAAGACAACCGTGACGATGGCCCCTAACAATAACGTTGCGATCATTGCCGCTCGCAACATGAGCGAAGGCGCGCGCAAGAGTTTTCCTGGCGCTGCGGCGCCAGTTTCCGTCTGCGAATTTTCGTCGGCGCCGCGTTTCTGGGAAATGAACAGACTGGCAAGAAAGGCTATCTGGCAAAGCATACTCAAGATACCACCACGAGAATTTGCCAGGACTAGCGCCAGCCACATCGGCAAAGCAGCTAGTAGATACAAAACCAATCGCTTTCCAGTTACGCCACGGAAGATCACAATACCCAGCGCCAAACCGAGTGCCATTTCCATTAGATAAGCAAAGTGATTGGCGTTGATGAACTGACCGTAACCAAAACCCGGAGCCAGGTGTGGAAGGACAAAGCCAGCCTTGTGTTGGCTCGCCTGGCGCCAGAGACCAAAAATGGCGCTGCCCATCCCAACCGCTATGATCACTTCGACCAGGACACGAAGTCGCCTTGTCGTTGTCGTATGGATTAACAGCAGCGAGGCAATGAGAAACAGCGCAAAAAGTTGCACGACGAATTGCCACGTTGTAAACGGGTCCGCGCTTAGAGTTTGATTAATGCCGATTCCGGCAATACTGAGATGAGACCACGGGACGGTTTGTATTAAGGCAAACGCTATCAACGCCAGAACGGGAAAAAACAATGCAGGTAAATAAACGCGCGGATTTCCATCCCGCTCGAGCAACCGTGCAACAATCGTTAGCGCGGCAAAGACAAACACGAGACACTCAAAAAGCGCTCTCCACCACGGCTCGACGGCGCCGTAAGGAATGGCAGTTAACGCGATTACTGCAAGCAGTGTGTAATAAACAATGCCTGACAATAAAAGAGCAGGCAGCTTTAGAGTGGGACTGTGGTGGATCGTGCCGGACACCCCAGTCGCGCGGGTAGCGGCTGTCGGCGGATTCTTCACTTTGGAGTTTTCGGGACCGGGGACCGTGTTGCTTAGCGAGGAGCTGTATGCGGTGAAAAGGCGAGAACTAAATCGTCGTTGAAATCGGCGACGCGTTTACCATGCATTACTTCGTGATATAGATCGAGCGTGTTTTGTGTCATTCTCTCAACTGTAAACTCACGCGCAACTCGCTGCTTGCCACCATTGCCCAACTGCTTCTTGCGGTCAGGTTGGTTTAGCAGTTGCTCGATTGCTTCACCGAGCGCAACTGAATCGGCCGGGGGCACAGTAAGGCCGGACACTCCATGCGGAGAAACAAACGTGACTCCCGAATCCAACCGAGTATTGATGACCGCTGTGCCGCAGGTCATTGCTTCGAGTTGCACAATGCCAAATGCTTCGCTTCGCATCACTGATGAAAGCGCGAACACGTCAGCGGCATGATAGTAAGGACGAATATCGGCTACCTCGGTCAGTAACGTAACCCGATCGCTTACTTTGAGGTCCAGCGCCAGGCGAGAGAGATATTCTCGCAACGGTCCTTCACCGATTATCAATAAATGACCGTTGACGTTCGTCATCGCACGCACAAGATGCTCGAATCCTTTATAGTAAACCATGCGACCAACACCCAGAACGATCCGTGGCCCATACACTTCCCGAATGCGGCGCGCTTCGCTCAGGTCATACTGGTTGAAATGATCCACCGAGATTCCGAACGGCACCACGCGGCAACGATCCCTGAATTCGCGCAGTACATCTGAGCCTTCAATATAATTTGGGCTGCTTACGATAATCGCCGCGGTGCGCTTAAGTGCGTAGCGCAGGATTGGCATGAATGCAACAGCCAATTTCCTTTGCCGGACAATGTCGCTGTGGTAGGTGAAAACCAGCCTACCGCGATGACCGCTCGCAAGGTACGCAAGGACGGCCGTTGGGTTCGGCCAGTGAATGTGGATGATATCGGCTTTCGCCCTGGCTATCTCACGCACCAACGCTGGACAAACTGGCGCTGAGCTAACGTCAAGAAGTTTGCCGACTCGTGTGACGTCTACGCCATCTACTAGCTCTCTCGTTGTGCGCCGGCTCGTGTTGGCCACGATTACCCTGAGATCGACCCGTTCTTTCAGTTCCTCGCTGAGGATCCGAAGATGACTCTCCATCCCGCCTCTATACGGAGGAAAGTATTTGCCTACATGGAGAATGCGCAGCCGAGCCGCACGTGGATATGAAGCGCGCGCGATACCAGGTTTCACCGCTGGTTGGACGTCGGTTGTTGCGGGGGCGTTCAAATCAACTAACATCGATTCAGATCAATATTCCGGAGGGGTAACTCTAAGCTGCACGCACTTTGAGAAAGTTCTCAGCTAAATTGGTGTTGGCATCCCTGGGAAGATGCGCGTATGTACGCAGCGGAACCGCTGCAGTGGTATTGAAAAACGGGTGGACACCAGCCTGTCAAATTAACAGCTGCGGCATTTCCAAAAGGAGACGCTGGTCTGGGCAAAAAGACGACACAAATTAGTCGCATCTCCAGGAAATGTCAAACAATAGATCAGAGGTTAGCAGTCGGAGATCAGAGGTCAGAGATCAAACCTTCGGTGTTCTTTGCTGACCTCTGACTTCTGACTTCTGACCTCTGACTTCTGATCTCTGACTTCTGTCTATCTTCTGCCTCATAGGATCTCTTGATACAACGCTACAGTTTTCTTTGCGTATTCTGTCCAACTAAACTTACCCGCCTGCGCAATCCCAGCCTCGAGGCGATCTGACGAGGCTTTAAACTTCCTGCTTCTATAAAGGACTAATTGAGCCACCGTTTCAGCCCACGACGAAATGTCACCAACTGAACAATAAAGCGCTGCGTCGCCACCAACCTCGCGCAAGACAGGTAGATCACTGGCCACGACCGCAGTGCCACAGGCCATAGCCTCGACGACTGGCAGGCCAAAACCTTCGCGCTCCGATGGCAATAAGACGACCGCAGCGCGGCGATAAACAGCGGCCAGCACATTCCTGTCGAGATGAGGCAGAACAACGATCGCGCCGGCCACGCCGAGTTCTTCGGCTAAATTCATCTGTTGTCTTGTAAACAAACCGCCGACACGAATGAGGCGAGCCGCTGGGAAATGGCTGCGCACGGCAGCGAAGACTCGCAGTAACAAATCGATCCGCTTGCGAGGGATCGTGCTGCCGACGTGCAGGATGTCAACCGTATCCGTGTCGGCAACACCCAGTAAGCGCGTCGCTTCATCGTCCGCGACCGGGTCGGCTTCCGGCGAGCAGGAAGGGTGCACTCCATTGGCAATAACCACCGCTCGCTCCGGCTCGACCAATTTGTGCGCCAGCAGTTCATCTCGCGTGGCCCTGCTGTCGCAGACCACGCGTGCTGCCTGGCGAAAGCCACTGAGTGTGCGGCTCATCATCATTTTGAACCAGGCTGAACGAGGCTCTTCAGCTGGATTCAGCAAACATTGAAAAGTATCCAGATCGTGACAGGTGACAACGGTGCGTTCGGACGGCAGTTCATGCAAAAGTTGCCCATAGCTGTGATCGACGAGATGGAATAGATCAAATTCCGACTTCAGGCGCCGGACAAGTCGCGGATAGTCCCAGAACCGATTCAAGAAACGATCAGCATTAAAGAGTTTATCTTTGAAATCTGACGTCTGCCTTGTGGCTTCCGCTTTCTGCCCTGCAATTCCCGGCCTCTCACCTCTAATTCCTGATTTCTGACTTCTGACTTCTGACCTCTCAACTCTGATCCCCAGGCTCGGTGCCGTTAGTCGTCGCCGCATTGGCGGACAGATGCGCTTGGCGTCGATCACGTCCCGATAGTCTGTGTGCAAACGATCGAGAAGCATGTCTGCAACGAGATCCATGCTCGGCCAATTTTCCTCGCGATAATCGCAGACTATTCCGACGCGAGGGCGAGACATCGTCATTATCCAGCACGATTATTGAGTGAGACTTGCATTTTAGTCGCTCTTCTCGTGACTGCTGTTTGGATAACTTTTCCCATTCGCGCAGCGAGAATTGAGTAATCGAAGTTTTCTTTAGCAACTACAACATTGTGAGTAGAGCGTTTCAGCATTTCAGGTTCTGCCAGGATTCTTTCAATTCTCTCTTTTAACTTCAGCGGATACTCCTGATCCCTGACGCCTTCATACTCGACCAGCATCTCCTGATCCAAAACGAGTTTCGCTTCCCCCACGTTGCTTGCCAAGATATAGCGTCCAGCAGCGAGATACAGCGGTAACTTGCCGGTCGTTCTAACCTGACCGACGACGTCACTGGTTTGAGTCGACAGACAAATATCAATCAGGCGCAGGTGCGAGGGTAGTTGCTCGTAGGCCACATAGCCGAGAAAGAGAATTTTTTCTTCAATGCCATATTCACGACAGCGAGCCTCGAGATGAGGAATACCCGATCCACTACCAATCATGATTCCTTTCACGGGTCTGTCGTGTAGCAGACGGATTGTCTCAACAAGTTCCCAGCCATAGCACATCTGAAGCTTTTCGCTCCAAATAGACGAACCAACGAGGCCAACGGTAATCACTCCTTCGAGGTCATAGTGCTTGCGTAAATCGCGTCCGTCTCCCGCGGCAAAACTGTCTGCGTCGACGCCGTCCTGGATCACGTCGGCTTCGATCCCGCGCTGTCGCAGCCACTCTTTGTAGAAGGTCCCGCGCACAACGATGCGATCAGCACTCCGGAAAGCAACAGTCTCGAGAACCTGCGTCAACCAGATGCCAAACCTTCCGCGGTTCCCCATCGAACGAACGAGTTCGACAATCGCGTCGCCCGTTTCAATGATAAGGCAATTGCGGAATACGAACTTGTAAAGGCAGGACGCAACTACTCCGCTGTAGGAAATGTCGAAGACATAAACGGCCATCGGGCGAACTCGCAAAAGAAAACTGAAGATTTTCAAAATGGAGATAAGTCTATGACGGGACCGATACGCGATCTGAATGTTGTAACTCTGGCATAGCTTCGCAGCCATGGCTCTCGCTCGAACCCCCAGGGCGCTCTCATATTCGCCGCCAACGACAAAGCCGACGGGAGGAAGCGGTTTTGTTTCCGCGAACAACCGCTCGCGCTTTTCTTTATCTGCGATGGAATTGATCGTTGTGTCCATTTGGACTTGGCTCACGTTTCAAGTTATTGCTCCTGGACGCAGTCTGAAAATAGAGTTGCTGAACCTTACGAACAACCGTGGACCAATCATGCAGGTACGCAGTCTTTTCAGCTTCCCGACCAATGGCCCGAAGATAGTCACGATCGCGCAAGCCCGCGACAGTTACTTCTATCCAATCATCAAGCGGAATAACGAAGCCGTCTTTTCCCGAGTGGATCAACTCGGCTGCACCGGCGCAATCGGAACTGAACACGGGCAAACCTGAGGCCATTGCTTCCAGCACAACCATGCCGAACGCATCGTAAGTGGTGGGAAAAACGAAAGCGTCGGCGGCGGCGTAATAACGCTCGAGCTTCCTTGTCACCGGCAGAAAGCGAACGTTAGGAGCGCTCCAAACATATCGAGTTGAGCCCGCAACTATGATGAACTGTGTTTCCGGCGCAGATGAGGCCAGCGCCTTGAGATGCACGTGAGCTTTGGTCAAATCGCCGGCGTAAAGCGCGACCGTTTGTTCTTTGCCAACACCCAGCTCAGCTCGAACTATGTCGCGGTGGTGGGTCCGTTGAGTTCTGTCGAAACGAGCAATGTCGACGCCGTGCGGGATAACAGTAACGGCTCCGCGCGTGTGATAAAACTGTCGCAACTCCTGTGCGATCTTCTGCGAGATAGCGATCACCGCTCCGTCATAGCGACGATAAAAGCGCTCCTCTGCGGCGGCCATCAAGCGGAGCGACGTGCGGTTGCGCGTGGTGATCGAACGAAGAGAGTTCAAATACGCCGCCATGCAGATGTGCGCGGTGACGACGTTTGGCTGGCCCCCGCAGTAACCTTGCGTATGGCGAATGTCGTAGTCTGCCAGCACCTTGCCATGAGAACGAAGACCTAACGGAAAAGTCCGCACGGTAGCGAGCGCGCTACTGCGCCAGGAGCGAACCTGATGCGACTGCCACCGAGCATCCGGCGGCCGCTCGCAACGATTCGCAAAGACCGCGACTTCATGATTGCGCGAAAGCTCGTCGGCGAGGATTTTCGTGTAAAGGCTGTGCCCGCCATGCTCATGAAGGTCATGAACAACCAAAGCGATTTTCATAGATTCCCGAGAAGGTGAGATTTGGCGGTTTGCAACAAACGATAAGTGGGGGATCCGACTGATGACGGCAAAAACGTGCAGAGACCCTGGATGTAACTTGTCAGCGCGTCTTTCGGCCTCTTGAGTTGAATGTCTGGGTAATATTCGTGATTCAAGAATTGACGGGCAAGCGTTCGTTCTCCTTGCTGTAAGCAACGGGTTACTGCATTGACCAGCAAGGTTTCCATGAACCTTTTCTTGTACGGTTCGACATCCGCGGGAACAGGTATCGGCGCCAGATACTTCACCAGTTTTTCGCCAGCAAGACCTGTACTTGTCGCGGATTTGTTATGCACTCGATACTCAGTGAGATACTCCGGAGTGAAAAAAAAGCGACCTCCCTCTTGCGCTAGACGAGCGTAAAACTCAATCTCGGGAGTATTCAAATCCTCTTTGAAACGGAGACGCTGAATATCACGGGTGCGCACCATTGCCGCCGACATGGGGACAGCATTCTGCCAGACACAAACAGCTGGATTGATGATTTCACCGGCAGATAGCTTATGCCGATGATAACTACGGGTCATTTGGGTGCTCTCTGTTTTCAGCCGCGCGCCGTTGCTGTCAATCAAATAGTGATTCGAGAAAGCAACCTGTGCCGAGGAACGACTAATCTCAATCAACCTCTCAACGAAATGCGGCAGTAAGCGATCATCGTCCCCAATGATGATAAGGAATTCGCCGTGTGCTGCATCCGCCAGAGCGTTCCAGTTGCCGGCCAATCCTAAATGCTTCTGGTTGCGCTGATAACGCACTCGACAGTCGCTGGCGGAGATGCCTTTACTCCATTCTTCAATCTCTAATGTAGGCCCATCGTCGCCTATAAGCACTTCAATATGTTCATAAGTTTGGGCGACCGCTGAGGCTACAGCTTCTTTCAGGTAATCCAAGCGGTCCACGGTGGGAATGGCGATGCTCACGAGAGCCTGCGTTTCCGGCATGGTCATTTCACATCAACTAATGAATTTGGGCCGATTATTTGCAACAGTACAGACGAAAATAAACTGAAAGCCAAATAGCCCTGGAAAGACCTTAACCGATACGCGATCAAGCCACCGCCCCGCTCGAAACAAAAACCGCGATAAAGGAAAACCACCATCGGCCGCCGCCTCAACGATCTCGTAGCCGCTATTAATCAAAAGCTCTCGGGCGGCGACCCAATCAAAAAAGCGATAGTGCGTGCGATCCATCAAACCACCGTCGGTATACTTGAAGCGTCCGCGCATGAACTCCCATCGTTGATGCCAGAATAAAACATTCGGAAGCGCTACTAACAACGTACCGTCCGGTGACAACAGAGAAAGCAATGCTTTCAGTAAGTTCTCAGGATCGGCGATGTGTTCGAGAACGTGACTACAGACTATGCAATCGAAGGACAACAAACCATTGGGCGTAAAACTGTTCAGATCGCACACCACAACGTCGTCAAGATGGTTACGAGCTAATACAGCCTCAGCTTCGGAATATGTGATGCCAATAACTTCACAGTTTCTTTCGATCTTGATCTTCCGACCGAGAGCGCCAGACCCGCACCCCACATCCAATATTCGTCTGCTCGTGCTCGGAACTCGTGCTAGCACCGGGCCATTCTCTGCCTCATACATCATTGATCATATCTTGCTCAGTACCTGTTTGCCGTTTGAAGCATTTGGCGATTTAGAACGTCAACGCTTGTTCGAATGTTTGTATCAGGCCACCCAAATGATTCCGGACACTGAAATGTTGGGCCATAGCGATGGCGCTTCGCTGCATCCGCGCGTGTGTGGTTGGATCACGAAGGCATCTCAAAATTGCCTCGGCGAGTCCCTTAGACGTAGGTGGTTCGCCAGGGGCGAGGCAACCGTTTTCTCCATCGATCAACCACTCAGGGATGCCGCCTACGGCAAAACCAACAATCGGGATACCGCGCAATCCAGCTTCTGGCCCCACTAAACCAAAGGGTTCCGGCCAAACGCTAGGCACAACTAATAGATCGCAATCATCCCAAACTGATTCACGCTCGTTACCGGTAACCCACCCTGTAAATTGAATGTGTAAGCCGGGGGTTCGGCTTTGGATGCGCGCAGCACGCCTCTCCCATGTCTTTCGCATGCGGCCATCGCCAGCAAAAGTAACTTGCAAACCCTGATTAAGGGCGTCGCAAACATATGGCAGTGCATCTATCAGCAGTTGACCACCTTTCAGCCGTTCCATTCGTGCAAGGAACAGGATCCGCCATGATTCAGCGTGTTCAAAGGTATGGGACGATCCTGAGCGCGTAGTCGGAACTCCGGAGCTGGGCATCGATAATCCCGAAAAGGCTTCTTGCTGCGATCTCTTATTCCGGAAATTCGATTCTGGATCAGTGAAATAGGAGAGGCAATGGACCCGCGCAGGATCAAAGCCGTGCTTAACATACTCATCGCGCATGTGCGCTGAATGGGTCATGATGGCCCGGTAGTTCTGCAATTGTTCGAGCCGCTTCGATTGCCGCCGATATTCTTTAACCATTGTAAAAGGACTCGACCCGCCGCAACCGTGGGGATAGTAATTCACCAGACATTGCCAGCCGAAGCGCCGATGACAAGGGCGTGGGACAGGCCTGCTAAAGGCCTTGTTACCACTAATGCACGTTCCATAATAAGCGTGAGCGAAGAAGATAGCAGGCGCAATTTTGAACGTCTCAGCCTCAAGTCTCAAATCCATCAAGCAATGAGTGAAGAGAACGTCCGGCAGCCAGTTGCGTAGTGCGTCGAGGGCAAACGCGGCGCCGAGCTCATCGACGCACCAGGCGGGGACGCCATCAGGAAGCTTTATCGGGTCGCTTTCATCTGGCCCTTCCACTTCATGCCAGAATGCTAGCTGGTGGCCCGCGTTATGCAGTTCCGAAATGATGCTCTCAAGATATTCTTCGGTCCCACCGATTTTTCGTTTGCTCCAATAGAGCACCGCAATGCGCATCACAGTTTCAAAACCAAAGGGGCTTGGTATTTCAAGATGACTCGACCACTTCGGTTAACTTTGCGACGAGTCGCTTCTCGTCAAAATATCGTTCATATAAGGTCCGGCCAGCAGCTGCGACGTCGTGGCGTTCAGTCACATCCGCTAACAAGTACTGAACAGCATCGACCATACCGCTAACGTCGCCAACCTTTGTGGACTTCACAGCGTGGTTTTCCGACCAACAGCTCTCTGTCGCCTTTCCTGAAGTGGTCACCACCGGAACACCGTGCGAAAGTGCAGTCATAACACTGGTGCGCCGACCGCTAACACCGTCCTGGTAAGGCTGTAACATCACGTCGCAGGCGCTGATGTGACGGGAGACATCTTCGGTCGAGAGCGCGCCCGTAGCGCGAACAAACCGTGATAACCCAGGGTGCAAGTCGATTAGCTGATTGCGTAACTCCAGACTTCCCTTACCCAACAGCATTACTGATAGTTTCTCGTGCCCGGTTAGAAGTGAAGGCAACAGTTCCAACATCAGCTCAGCCATGTACCGATCATAGGCGCCGAAGTGGCCCACCAGTTGTGCGTCGGGTAAGGCATATTGAACCCGGATCCTGGCAACGCCTTCAGGATCGTCGATGACGGGAATGTTGCTGGGCACTGGCAACCAGCCGAACGATTTCTTTTGACCAAGAAGATACGGCCGCAACTGCGTTTCCCAGTCGGGAATCGAAACCCAAACGTGACTTGCTGCCCGCAAAAGGAGAACGACCATCAGACGATGCACAGCCGCAGCCATATCCTGTTTCCTTGAGCCTTCACCGAAGGCCAGGAA
>DATBRN010000311.1:0-7375 GCA_036560225.1 Pyrinomonadaceae bacterium
CCGTTGATAACAGCGGTCCAGAATAGCGCAGAGATCGGGTTTATTCCGGCAAAATTTATTAGCATGCCAACGAGTGTTGAGACTGCGATCACCGAATAGAAGTACTTTGCTTCTCGTGGTTTGTCGTCGAGCCTGCATTCCCACCCGAATGTTTCAGCAACTGCGTAGGCCGCCGATCCGGTGAGCACGGGCACTGCGAGTAAGCCGACGCCGATTAATCCAACGGCGAAGAGAAATTTTGCGGCGCTACCGGCCAGCGGTTCTAAAGCCTGGGCAGCATCAGTCGCCGACTGGATGTCAGTCTTGCCGTGCGCGTGCAACGTTGCCGCCGCCGCCACGATGACGAAGTAAAACACCAGGTTGCAGACAAACATCCCGATGTCGGTGTCCAGAGTCGCGTTTTTCAATTCAGCGAAAGTCGCTCCCTGACGCTCTTCAAGAGACTTGCGGCCCATACTGATTTCTTCCTCTACTTCCTCGCTCGCCTGCCAAAAGAAGAGATAAGGAGAAATGGTCGTTCCGAGGATCGCAACCAGCGTCATGAGGTAGGTCTTGTCGAGATTAAACTGTGGGACGAAAGTCGCTTTGATCACTTCGCGCCAGTTGGGCTTCGCCAGAAAGGCCGCTCCGATATAAGCAAAAAGTGCCAGCGTCAGCCACTTGAAAACGCGGGTTATTAACCGATACGAACCCCAGAATTGAAGGGCGACGATCAAGAGCGCTACCGGCACAATCATGAAAGCGATCGGCACCGGAATGAACAGGTTGAGGGCAGCGGCTATCGCGCCGATGTCTGTTCCTGCGTTGATAGTATTGGCGACCAGTAAACTGAAGACTGCTGGGTACAGCAACCAGCGGGAGTAATAGTTCCGCAGTACACCTGCCAAGCCCATGCCGCTTACCATTCCGATCTTTGCGCAGAGGAATTGGACCACTGTCATTAGCGGCAGAGTCACGAGAGCGGTCCAGAGAGTTGCGAAGCCAAGTGAGGCGCCGGCAATCGAGTAGGTTGCAATGCCTGACGGATCATCGTCTGCGGCTCCGGTGATGAGCCCTGGTCCAAGAATCTTGAGAAAACGTTTGATGGGATTCCGCTCGCGCGGTTCGAGCGGAGGCGTAGTGTCGGGGACCAAAGGGGTCTCTTCGCACGCCGAGGAATCTTGTTCGGCCTGCTGGCTTGTCGTTGTGAATAACTCGTCGTCCATGATCTGAGTGTGGAGTGACCAGCACTACTACCAGTCGGTTGAAATTCACTCGTGACGGACTTACAGGTTATAACATGGACTTAAACTATCGTGGCGAGAATGCGACTGGCAACGCGAATGACTAGTCAGCCTTCATAAAGATCTTAGAGCCTTTCTAGTTTGTGGAACACGCGAATCGAATGAAGCGCAACCGGGCAAATAGATTCTGGCATTTAGTCGTGTGGGTGAGTGGCATCGCTGCGCTGGCCTTGCTAACGTTTGTCTGCTTCCGATTTCATGCCAATTCCACAACGGTCGCCCTTCTTTATCTGATTGTCATCATACTATTGTCGTTGAGGGCCAGCTTCGTTCCGTCGGCCCTGGTTGCGATCATCGCCTACATTTGCCTCGACTATTTCTTCACCGCGCCCCTCTTCACTCTGGGAATGAGCCAGACTCTGGACTTCGTGGCGCCGATTGCCTATGTGACGACGGCGCTTGTAATCACGCGGCTGATGTCCAGAGTCCGCAAGTCAACAGAAGATCAAAGGCGCGCAGAAGAAGCCTTGCGCAGGGCCCAAGCGGAGATGGCCCATATCACCCGAGTGATGACGATGGGAGAATTGGCAGCCTCCATTGCCCACGAAATTAACCAGCCGCTCTCGGCCATCGTAAACAGCGGCAGTGCCTGCGTGCGGTGGCTGGCGGGCGATTCGCCCAATCTCGATGAGGCTCGCGAAGCGGCTCAGGACATAATCCGTGAGGGAACTCGGGCAGGCGAAGTCATCACTCGGATTCGAGCGTTCTTGCGGAAAACCGAAACCGAGAAAGCACCGATCGACATCAATCAAACAATCAGGGATGTCGTCATCCTCATGCGGAATGAAGCAGAGGGAAAGGGAGCGTCGCTACACATGGAATTGGCTGCAAATCTGCCTGCGGTATTGGGAGATAGAGTGCAGTTACAACAGGTCGTTCTCAATCTGGTGATGAATGGCATCGAGGCTATGGCATCAGTCACGGACCGACCCCGAGAGTTACGAATTCAGTCCAGCCAATATGAATCCGACAAAGTGCTGGTCGCTGTGCAAGACTCTGGGGTTGGCCTCGCTCAAGCGGATCTTGAAGAGATTTTCGATGCTTTCTATACGACTAAAGCGAAGGGATTGGGAATGGGACTGGCGATCAGCCGCTCCATCGTTGAGGGTCACGGCGGACAGCTTTGGGTTCAACCGAACGACGGTTCGGGCACAACTTTTCAATTCACCCTTTTGAAGCATCACTAAGAAACAACTATGTCCGCTCCGAAAGCAATAGTCTTCGTTGTTGATGATGATGAGGCCGTCCGTAAGTCTCTGGCGAGTCTAATTCGCTCAGCGGGTCTCGAGGTTGAGACGTTCGCATCTGCACAGAAGTTTTTGGAAAGTCCGCGGGCGGATGTGCAGAGTTGTTTGGTTTTGGATGTGAAACTGCCGGGACTAAGCGGACTCGGCCTGCAGAAGCGGATGGCGGAGATCAATCTTGAAATTCCCATTGTGTTCATCACTGGTCATGGCGATATTCCGACCTCAGTGCGCGCGATGAAAGGCGGAGCCATTGAGTATCTCACCAAACCCTTTCGTGACCAGGACCTGTTGGATGCGATTCAAGAGGCACTACAACGTGACGAATCAACGCGTCGGCGCCAGGCAGAGATTGCAGAACTGCGTGAACGATACGACTCACTAACGCCCCGCGAGCAAGAAGTAATGGCTCTGGTTGTATCAGGACTGCTCAACAAACAAGCGGCTGCTCAACTGGGCGTGAGCGAGGTCACGATCAAAGTTCATCGAGGTCAGGTGATGCAAAAGATGCGAGCGGAGTCTTTGGCTGATCTAGTCAGAATGTCTGAACGGCTCGGCATCAATTGGCACACGAGGAATAAATTCTCCCATTCTGAATAGCACTTTGATTGCCGCATTTTAGAAATTATGGCCGCGACGACGGAAGGTCAACGTAAACATTCACATCCGCCCACCTATACCAAAGCATAATAGATTCTTTGTGCGAACCCCTGCTATTTATAGCCTTCAGAATGGCTAGTCTCCCTCTAATTTCAGTTGTCGATGATGATGACGCTGTCCGGAAGTCCCTTCAGAGTTTAATTAGGTCTGTCGGATTTGCGGTAAATGACTTTGCTTCGGCCGAAGATTTTTTGAATTCTGAGCATCTTCGCGCGACGCGCTGCTTGATCCTGGACGTACGTATGCCTGGAATGGATGGATTCGAACTTCAGCATAAATTGCGGGTCAGTCATCCTGAAATCCCCGTCATCTTCATCACGGCACACGGAAACGACACGGCGTGTTCGCAAGCTCTCAAAGACGGCGCCGTTGCCTACTTGCGCAAGCCATTCAGCGAACAAGCATTGCTGAATGCGATCGAGGCGGCTTTGAGTCTCCAGATGACTTGAACCAAACGAACACCGCAGCACTAGAGAGATAGCAACAGAACCGAGCAATAGTTGGCGATTGGTTGGAGTTGGAAGCCTAATGTTCTTTCCGGACGAAGGATCGATTCTGCTTTATTGGGCGCAGTGCTCTTTGAGGCGTTCTCTCCGACGAGTGCGGTCGACCGTATGCCTATATGAAGCGCTCGCAGATCGCGAAACAGACGCGGTGTCCGCCGAGCTGTACCGGCTGCTTGCTGATCAGCAACGAGACCGCGCTTCGCGTAAGCTGTCACGTCTTTTTAGTCTGCGCGCTTGCTTGCCCGTGGACAGGGACAGGATTGCTGAAAGGGCATGGCGTCGCCTGCTGATCTTGTGCGGCCCGAAAGTAGCCGTAGCGTGGATTGACTGGCGTGAGACTCGGGAGCTGGCGCTGATCCTTCTGGTTGCGCGCGCCATTACGCGGCTGGCGAGAGTTCGCGGGCATGTACGGCCCACATCATGAAACGTATGCATTACATGAAGTTCTTGGCTCTCCTAAGCACGCTCGTTTTGTATTCGCTTGCTAACTGCGTCTTTTCACAACAACAAGACGCGGCCTCACAGGAACAAAGTCGTCCGCGCCAGGTTCGCGAGCCATCTTCACAATCGACGCCCACACTTAAACACGCGGAGGGAAACGAGGAATCGAAGGACCAAAACGACGAGGTAGTGACTATTGAAACCGACCTCGCAAATGTTCTGTTTACGGCTGTCGATAAGAACAGACGCTTCATGACCACAATCCAAAAGGAAGACATTCGCGTACTCGAAGATGGGCAGGCCCAGGAGATTTTTACATTTCAACGCGAAACGAATCTGCCGCTATCGCTAGCAATATTGGTTGACGTGAGCGCGTCGCAACAACTTACCCTTGAGGACGAGAAGGACGCTGCAAGAGCATTCGTGAACTCCGTTGTTCATCACGCAAAGGATGAAGTTGCCGTGATTTCGTTCAGCGGCGAAGCGACTATAGAGCAAGGACTGACGAATAGATTATCCAGCGTGCAGAAGGCCCTTGAACGAATTGAGATTGTCTTGCCACCAGGGTACGTCGGACGGGGCATCATAATTAACAGCCCCGCGCGCCCTTCGACAGCAGATGACGATCCTCGCTTGGGCACGACCGCCATTTGGGATGCTGTCTGGGCAGTGAGTGAAGAGTTGTTCTCGGACGTCCAGAAGGATAAGCGCCGGGCCATCATCCTTATTACAGACGGTGTCGACACCAGCAGTCGTCTTAAAACTGATGAAGCCATAAAGCGGGCGATAACTGAGGATGTAGCCGTTTATGCCGTCGGGATCGGCGATGACATAAACTTCGAAGGCATAAAGAAGAGTTCGTTGCGCAAGATAGCCGAGCGCACAGGGGGCCGAGCTTACTTTCCGCGAAACAATGCGGAACTGCAGGGTTCATTCTCGCAGATCGAACAGGAACTTCGATCTCAATATCTCGTCGCTTACTCACCTTCAAACAAAAACCACGACGGTTCATATCGCAAGGTGGAAATCGAGCTGGTTAATCCTGAGCTTCGCAAAGAGAAGTTACAACTAAATTATCGTCAAGGATACTTTGCCAAGGGCACCAGTGCTACAAGAGCACGAACGCCGCAACAATGATCGATCCAACATGCTAAGAGCTACAAAAATCATTCGCATTGTTTTGTTCACTTTACTGATCTTCCTGCCTCTTGTGATGCGTGTCGAGGCACAGAGTCCGGTGACGATTGACAAATTTCCTCCTCCCCCACCAATGCCGTCACCCAAACCTACACCACCGCCCCGGCCTCCGAAGGATGATGAGATCGACGTGGTACGCGTGACTTCGAACCTCGTAATCGTGCCTGTTTCGGTAACTGATTCCGGAGGTCAGCCGACGTTGGGTTTGTCGGCTGCCGACTTCCGTCTTGAAGAACAAGGCCGATCACAGGAAATTGTTCAGATAGGAGATCCTGAGCAAGTCCCGCTCGAAATAGCACTGTTGCTGGATGTCTCGGGAAGTGTGGATGCCAGGTTTGATTTTGAGCGTGAGTCGGCTTCACGTTTTCTCAAGCAAGTGCTGAAAACTGGCGACCGCGCAGCAATATTCGCAATCGATCAGGAACCTAGATTCGAGCAGGCTCTCGATACCGCCGCGCGTACGAGCAACAAGCTGATGTCAATCAGTTCAGCGAAGGGTCCTACGGCTTTTTACGACACGGTCATTGAAGCCGCACGCTACCTGGGGAAGACGGCTCCCGCTGAACATCGTCGAGTAATCGTCGTCATTTCCGACGGTGAAGACAATTTCAGCGAGAAGATCAAAAAGGCAATCGGCGACACGCGACAAGAACAAGATGCAGCTACGCCGCAAGCCAGGCGGTCAGTTCATAACAGAATGGTGGTTGAGGTGCAGCGGGAACTGCAAAAGGCGGATGCGGCGTTTTATTCCATCAATCCTTCCGGGCCAGGACTTCGTCTCAACATCATTAGCCAGCGGGCCCAGGATGGTATGGAGCAACTAGCTACGTCAACTGGCGGTACTTCGTTTGTCCCCGAAAAGCTAGACGATCTGGATGCTGTCTTTCGTCAAATAGCAGCTGAGCTGCGGTCCCAGTACCTTTTGCAGTATTACTCAAAGAGTGAGGCAGCGAGCGGAACATTTTTAACTATCGGGGTGCAGGTGCCGAAGCGAACGGATCTCAAGATTCGTGCTCGGCAGGGCTACTATGTCAAGCGCAAGTAGAGTAGCAAATATAACTTTTCGATCTTTCGTCGCGTCTCTCTCTCGACTGATTCGACTTTGCTTGTGGGTTGCTCTCGCAACCTCAGCGATTGTTTTAGGATCGCAGCCGGGTGCTGGCCAAAGTCCTGACGATGTTGTTCGCATTGATACGAGCCAGGTTCAACTCAATATCGGCGTTGCAGACAAGCAAGGTAAACCGATAACTGATCTACAGCGTAACAACTTCACGGTGTTCGAAGACGGTGTGCGACAGAACGTTATGAGTTTCGAGTCGTCAACAACGCCGTTTAGCCTGGCACTTCTCCTCGATACGTCTGGCTCGACTCTAAGTTTCCGCCAGAACCTGCAGCTGGCGGCATTTCGGTTCATAGATGCGTTGGCTCCCGAGGATCGAGTTGCCGTCATAGGTTTTAACGAGCGGGCAGAACTGCTGACGAAATTTACGGCTGATCGCAAGCAGATTGCCTGGGCCATCGACCGAGCTGAGGGCCGGGGTGGGACCGAACTCTATGCCGCACTTGACTACGCGCTCAAGCAGCTCGCAGGCGAAGGCAAACGAAGGAAAGCCATCATAGTTTTGACTGACGGCCTTGATACCAGTATGCGCAATCTTGATCGAGCAGCCAGCGCCAAGGCATCGACCGATGAAGAAGCGGTCGCGGCGATTAAGCCTGAAGCGAACAGGAGTTTTTCCGCAGTGCTTGATGCTGCAGATCGCCAAGGCGTGACCATCTATCCGCTTGCGCTTCCTTCTGGGGATCTAAAGCGACTGCCCATCGTGTCGCCGCAGATCACAGCTATCTACACGGCTGCTCGGGCGCGTTTGGATGCACTCGCACGCAGGACAGGTGGACAGGTCAGCGATATTCGACAGCTTCAGGACTTAGCCAAGACCTATGCGGCAGTAGCGGCAGATCTTCGTACGCTGTACACGGTGTCGTACCAGTCTTCTGGCGCACGAGAGCGCGATGGACGGTGGCGCGCGATTCGGATTGAAAT
>DATBRN010000312.1:0-4835 GCA_036560225.1 Pyrinomonadaceae bacterium
ACCTTATCGACTTCTTCCGCCTGGCGTTCAATGCTTAGATTTTTGTGAATGACTCCGATGCCACCCTGCTGCGCGAGCGCGATCGCCAGCGCCGCTTCGGTGACCGTGTCCATCGCGGAAGAGCAGAGCGGAATCTGGAGCGTGATGTTGCGAGTGAATTGAGTAGACGTTTCGGTTTCACTTGGCAAAACGTCAGAACGCGCCGGCACCAGGAGCACGTCGTCAAATGTAAGACCCTCGGGTAAGTCAGCTGAGATCATACTAGTCTGTTCAACTCCTTGAGATTCATTTGAGGGGAAACTTAATAGTTGAGTGCGTGTCGTACGGTTCCTTACCAAGAGCAGGTTGGGCTTGGCGCAAAAAGGGGTGGCCACGGAGTGCCACCCCTACAATCCTATTATGAGAATCCCGATGCTCGCGCGCACGCCCGTGTACTGAGCCCGGCGGCACAAATCCAGTCGAACAACACTTATTGCACAAGGAACTGTTCGTAATCAGCTTTCCAGTTATTCAAACAAACAACATCGTCATCTGCGGCGACCGTGCGGGCGTCGCCACCAGAGCGCGGCGCCCAAAAGCGAGGATCGTCAAAGACCAGCGACGCCAGCGGCGCATGATGAAGTAATCTCGCGGACCGTCGTTGTACCCAGTGGAGTACGGTTAGGGCCACGGCCGTTAATACGGCCAGGATCACAATCGCCAGCACGACAGTAAGAATTGGCGATCGGGTCGCAGGCGCTTCAGTGTAAACCTTCGATTGAATCGGCGTGGTGGACACTTCGTCGCCGCTGACTCCGAGTTCGCGCATGTAGCGCGTGTAGCCATCAACGGCTTCTTTTTCATCATATCCAACGTAGCGCGCGTAGGCTTTGACGAAACTGCGATTGAAGATCCCGCCCGGCAAACGCTTGTAGTCGTTCATCTCTATTGCTTCGAGATAGTGTATTGAAATTCGCGTGTGCTCGGAAATTTCACGCAACGGAATACCACGCCCTTCGCGTGCCAGTCGTAACTGTTCGCCGATAGTCCCTGCCATCACCAATTCGCGTCAGCCTTTGCGCTTGCTGCTTCGGTGAAACTGCTTGGATTAACTCCGGTTGGGTACCACTTGAAAGTACACTGCACCTTTCTCGGACCGGAGTCTGTTTGCCCGCTCTGTTTGGATCACTTAAATATTTCGCCGAATATATCTTCGTTGTTGAAGGCTGTCAAACTTGGATGTCCGATGCGGCCGACCCGGTTAGTGCCCTAAAAGCTTGAGCTTAACGCTCGCGGCGGCAAACTGAAGTTTATCTGGCAATGGTGGGAGTCCCTTGATTCTTCGCGCCTGCGGTGATAGGTTTGCGCCAGTAACCGAAAATCGACTTTAACTTTTACAACAATAAAAAGTGAGGACACATGAGATGCCGTTAGAAGCACTCGGAATGGTGGAGACCAAGGGTTTCGTCGGGGCCGTTGAAGCTGCTGACGCAATGGTCAAAGCTGCGAATGTTCAGCTCCTGGGAAAGGAGTATATCGGCGCTGGTTACGTGACGATCTTTGTTCGCGGAGACGTGGGCGCGGTGAAGGCAGCCACAGACGCTGGAGCAGCTGCCGCGCGCAGGGTCGGCGAGCTGATCAGTGTTCACGTTATTCCTCGCCCGCACGCTGAAGTTGAACGCGTTTTGCCCGTCGATGGACGCACCGGCTTGAGTCCCGATGAGCGTTCTCTGCAAGGCGGAGCGCGGGGTCAACTTGGAGAGGGCGAAGGTCGTTCGCTTCAGGCCAGCGCGCGAGAGGGAAGCAAAGAAAAAGCGAGATGATTGGCGATTGGCAATTGCCGATTGCCGATTGCCGGTTGAAAAGTGACGGTGGTTCGGACCTGCAATCGGAAATCGGCAATTGAAAATCGGCAATGACCGGAGGTTTATCATGTCCGCAGACAAGGACCTAATATCAGTACAGCAGGCGCGGGACCTTGTAGAAAACGCTTCCAAGGCCCAAGCCGAGCTCGCGAGCTTCGACCAGGCAAAGATCGATCGAATCTGCGAAGCAATGTCCAGGGCCGCTCTCCGGGAGTCCAGCCGCCTGGGGGCAATGGCGGTGGAAGAAACCGGCTTCGGAATCCCTGACGACAAGCGCGAGAAGAATCGTTTTGCGGCTGAAGACGTTTGGAACTACTTTCGCGGATTGCGGACAGTAGGTGTTGTCTCCGAGTCGAAAGACGTTGTAGAGATTGCCAGCCCTCGCGGCGTTGTCGCCGGCATCATCCCTTCCACTAATCCTACCTCAACCGCGATTTTCAAGATCCTGATTGCCATCAAGGCGAGAAACGCTGTCGTCCTGTCGCCGCATCCTTCCGCCGCTCGGTGTATCAACGAAACCGCGCGAGTAATGCGCGAAGCAGCAGTTAAAGAAGGATTACCCGCTGAAGCCATCGGCTGCATGACGACCGCCACGATTGAAGGTACTGAAGCTTTGATGAAGCACAAACAAACGGCTGTCATCCTGGCCACCGGGGGCATTGGTCTGGTGCGTGCTGCCTATTCATCGGGCAAGCCCGCATTTGGAGTTGGCCCCGGCAATGTTCCTGTTTTCATTGAGCGGACTGCGGATGTTCCAAAAGCAGTTCAGGATATTTTGACCGGCAAGACTTTTGACAATGGGACCATATGCGCTTCGGAGCAGGCTGTGGTTTGTGATGCTCCAATTGATAAAGCGGTGCGCGAGCAGTTCAAGGCCCAGGGCTCGCATTTTCTTTCCGCGGCTGAGGTGGAACAGTTGGGCAAACTGGTGGTTACCCCGCAACGCTCTCTTAACCCGGCAATCGTCGGAAAGTCTGTTGAAGTGATTGCGAAGTTGGCAGGGTTGACTGTTCCGCAAGGGACGCGTTGCCTGATGGCAGACGTGGGCGGTGTTGGGCGCGACTTTCCGCTTTCAATAGAAAAGTTATCACCAATACTTGCCTTCTATGTTGTTGATGGCTTAACGCGCGGCGCTGAGCGCTGTTATGAGGTTTTGCGGTACGGCGGAATGGGCCACACCGCCGGTGTCCACACTCGTTCCCGCGAGGCTGCCGTAAGATTCGGCAGTGAAATGCCTGCGTCCCGCATAACCGTCAACACTCCTACGACGCATGGCGCAATCGGTTTTTCAACTGCGTTGCCGCCGTCAATGACACTGGGCTGCGGTTCCTGGGGAGGTAACGTAACTTCGGATAACGTGTCCCCGCTTCATTTGTTGGATATTAAGCGAGTGGCCTTTGAAACAAGACCGGTGAAGAGTAAACGGCCCGCAGTTTCGGCTTCGACTATAGCCACGCCTGCACCATCTCCGGTGCCGTCATACATAGCATCACCGGCTCCGGCGGCACCGCGATCGGGGCAGCGTCAACCTGTAGTGGGGTCGGGCGCAGGCAAGATCAATCGTGAGGATATCGCGGCAATCGTCGATAAGTTTCTTGCGGGGCGCCAACCGGAGCAAGCACTGGGCGGAAGATCTGAGTCGGGACAGCAACCACCGCGGCCAACCGCTGAGCCCGAAGCCGAAGCGGGAAGTATGTATACCGGTCCTGCTAATACCCAAAGTCAGAGCCAGCGTCAGGCAGAGAGTGCGGTTCAGCCCGGCAATGGTGGACGCTCTAGTTCGGCATCTCCAGCGAACGCGGGTCGCACTTCTGCGGCGGCCAATGGAAGGGTGACGGTTGACTTCGTCAGTGAGGACGATGTCAAGCGTGCGATTCAGAAGGGCGAGAAAATCTATATCAACGCCAAGACCATCATCACTCCGGCCGCGCGTGACATTGGCGAGCCGGCAGAAGTCTTCGCCAAAGTTTAAAAGACAGTTTCGAGTTTCGAGTTTCGAGTTGCGAGTTATATCAGTACCGAAAAAGGTTTCGGAACCCAAGACTGAAAGCCGAGATCGAAAACCGAAACCCGAAACTCGAAAACCGAAACTCGGAACTCGAAACTCGAAACTGGACACCATGTTTCTAGGAAAAGTCGTCGGTACAGTGTGGTCCACAAAAAAGTCCCCAGATCTTGAAGGCATTCGCTTTCTTGTGGTGCATCCATACGATCTGGAAAAAGACCCGACGCGTAACATTGTCATCGTTGCTGACCGACTGGGCGCCGGAACTGGTGAAGTAGTCATGTGCGCGTTCGGAAAAGCAGCGCGCACGGCAATGGGCAATCAGGACATGGCTATCGAGGCGGCGGTGGTTGGCATAGTCGATCGCGTGGACATAACCGATACGGTTTCAGAAGAGATGCGCGAAGCTGCAATAAAGCTGGCGCGCGACAATGGTCGACGGTAAAACCGACGGACGACGGATGACCGATGACCGATGAAAAGTGCTGAGTACTGAGTGCTGAGTACTGAGAGTGTTGAGTTTGAACGAAACGAGTTGCGTCGCAGTGGTTACTCAGTACTCATCACTCAGTACTCATCACTATTTATATGGCAAATGAAGATCTGATTTACCGGCTGACGAAGGCTGTCTACGGCCGTCTGGGTGCGGAAGCAGATGAGCAGACCGTCGAACAACTAGTCACAGAAGTCTATCGCGAGATCGAACCATTTCTTGGCGCGAACGGATCCGCGTATTCCTCATTACAGTCTTTTCAACCAAGCGGCACTGGCGGAGCTGGGGCTTCTCCTTCCGGTGAAGGCTCGTCAGACCGAATGATCATCTCCGTCTTCGGAGTGGATCATCCCGGTATCGTGGCGGGCGTAGCGAAAATTCTCGCCGAAGCCGGCTGCAGCATTGTCGATATCAACCAGACAGTCGTCCAGGGCAAGTTTGCGATGGTGATTATTGCCAATACGGCGCGCGCGCGAGATAGCGCGGCCGCGTT
>DATBRN010000313.1:0-9111 GCA_036560225.1 Pyrinomonadaceae bacterium
TGAGCTCCACCCCGCGGCGGCCGACAAGTCCGCTTTCTAAACGGACGACTTAATAGTCGGACAACTCCGCTTTCTAAACGGACGATTAAATTAATCCAAGCCTCACCCGTTTCTATAACACTTGATCAATACGGTGTTCTAAACGCTGATTGCTCGAGATGAGTTCCGTTCGGAGAGTCCTGGGCATCGCTGCGAATATTGCATCTTCAGCCCAGTTAACCCGACAATGACATCAAATTGATGCGCCGATTACCTTATATTCCCTTTCTTAGTCTGCTCTTCTTGCTGTTGCTGGGTGGCAGCATGACCGCAGCTGCGCTCGATTCGCACCGGGAACTTGCTCAGTTTAGCCACGAAGTTTGGCTCACCGAGCATGGCTTGCCGCAAAACTCCGTTCACGCGATAGCTCAAACCAGGGATGGCTACATCTGGATAGGCACTGAAGAGGGTCTCGCTCGCTTCGATGGCGTCAAATTTACTGTTTTTGATAAACAAAATACTCCGCAGCTAAAAAGCAACTACATTCGCACTCTGTGCGCCGATCGCCAAGGTGCACTGTGGATTGGCACAGCGGAAGGATTGGTCCGCATGCTGGACGGCGAGTTCACTTTGTTCACAACCAACGAGGGGCTTCCCAGCGACACCATCCAAGCCGTGTATGAAGACCGGGAAGGCAATCTCTGGGTCGGCACTGCCACCGGTCTGGGCCTGTTCAAGAGTGGCGAGCTTAAGACGTTCACCACAAAAGAACGGCTGATTGGAGGCAGCATTCAGGCATTGTTCGAAGACGCTGAGGGCGCGTTGTGGATCGCCACGCCTTACGGTGTAGGGCGCGTTAAGGACGGTAAGTTTACAAACTTTACCGTGCGCGACGGACTTGGCAGCAACACTGTTAGGGCAATTCAGCAAGACCGGGAGGGGCGCTTATGGTTCGGCTCTCTCGGTGGCTTGACCGCGTTCAACGGCGGTCGCTTCACAACCTACACGACCCGAGATGGTCTGCCAAACGACCGAATAATCTCATTACATGCGGACCAGGACGCTGGTCTCCTAATCGGAACAGCTGGGGGTCTTTGTCGCTTCACCGATGGTCGTTTCACCGGTTTCAACCCAGGAGACTCGCTCTCCACCAGCACTATCCTCTCCCTCCTTGAAGATCATGAGGGCAGCTTGTGGGTTGGCACCGAGTCTGGTGGAATCAACCTCCTCAAAGACACAAAGTTCACCACGTATACAGTGCGAAACGGACTCTCAAACGATCTTGTCAAGTCGATCTTTGAAGACCGTCAGGGAAATATGTGGATAGGGACTGACGGCGGTGGCTTGAACTTGCTGAAGGATGGGCAGGTCACTGTGTATACCAATCGCGATGGTCTATCCAGCAACGTCGTTTTATCTCTATTCAGTGACGATGCGGGAAATCTTTGGGCCGGCACTCCCGACGGATTGAATCGTCTCAGCCAAGGAAAGTTTACTGTCTATACTTCGGCTGACGGTTTGGCAAACAACGATGTCAGGTCGATTTGTGCGGACCATCACGGCAATCTATGGATTGGTACACGCGGCGGCTTGACCAGAATGACAGGCGGCGTCTTCAGAACCTTCACTGAGGTAGACGGGCTTCCCAACGATCTAATCGCGACGCTTTACGAGGACGCCAGAGGAACTCTGTGGATCGGCACGTTCGGCGGTTTGGGTCGACTTATGAATGACGAGTTCACGACCTTTACTACCAGGGACGGACTCTCCAGCGATGCAGTTATCTCACTCTATGAAGACTCGGATGGAGTGCTATGGATTGGCACTAATGGCGGCGGCCTGAATCGCATGAAAGACGGAAAAGTTACCGCCTATACCACGCGCAACGGCCTGCTCGACGATGTTGTATACCGGATCCTGGAAGACGGCCGAAATAACCTATGGCTGAGTTGTCGTAAAGGCGTCTTTCACATTGGCAAAAAAGAGCTCGATGACTTTGCCAACGGGCAGGTGGCCTCAATCGCACCGGTTGCTTACGGAACAGCTGACGGCATGATGACGCGTGAGTGCAGTGGTGGAGGTGATCCAGCCGGATGGAAAGGTAAAGACGGAAGGCTTTGGTTCCCGACCATCAAGGGCGTCGCGATGATCGACCCGGAAAGAATAAAAACAAATTCTCAGCCGCCCCCAGTTGTGATCGAGCAAATACGTATTGATGATAAACCAATCAGGCCGAGCGACCGCATCGAGCTGCCACCGGGCACAACACGCTTTGACTTGTATTACACGGCGCCGAGCTTCGTGGCGCCAGAAAAAGTCAGGTTCAAGTACAAGCTTGAAGGCTTCGACAAAGACTGGATCGATAGTGGCGCCCGCCGCATCGCTTCTTACACTAATCTCCGCCCTGGAGCTTACAAGTTTCGTGTGATCGCCAGTAACAATGATGGTGTTTGGAATGAAACGGGCGCGGCTTTTAGTCTTTACCTGAAACCCTACTTCTATCAGACCTACTGGTTCTACGCGGTCTGTTTAATAGTCCTGGCTCTGTTGGCGTGGCTGTTATTCCAGCTACGCCTGCGAGGGATGAAAGCGCAATTCGGCGCGGTGCTGGCGGAGCGAACTCGTATCGCCCGCGAGATTCATGACAACCTGGCGCAGGAGATGGCGGGAATCTCGGTGGAACTGGAAGTAGTCGCCCGCACGATGCCGCCCGGGGCTAAAGCTTCAATGACTCATCTGGATCGCGCGCGACGGCAAGTTCGTCACGGCCTCGCGGAAGCGCGCCGTTATGTTTGGGAGCTGCGATCACCGACACTCGAAAACAATGATCTGCCTACTGCCTTAGCGGAGACGGCGCGGCGCTTAACGAATGAGACCGCGGTGCAAGCTCAGGTTGAAGTTAACGGCACCTTTCGGCCGTTGGCGCAATTGGTTGAGGACAATCTTTTGCGCATAGGGCAGGAAGCGATAAACAATGCCGTCAAACACGCGCAGGCTAAACGAATCTTTGTTAATCTGGTTTTCGATGCCCGGCGTGTACAACTCATTGTGCGAGATGACGGACGCGGTTTTGACGATCAAGTGGCGGGGAATGGACTGGCTGGTCATTTTGGACTGATTGGTATGCGGGAGCGCGCGGAACAAATTGGTGGTACCTTGTCGATTCACAGCACCAAGGACTCCGGCACGGAGGTAGTCGCCGATGTACCAATTAGCAGTTAGGATCACTTTTTCATCGATTCGTTTAGACAGCAGACTTGTCTGCCTGAATGCGTGCCGTTTAGAAAGCAGACTTGTCTGCCTGCCGCATGGATTTGTTTAGCAAGCAGACTTGTCTGCCCGTGGCCGCCGGGGCACAAGTGCCCTATCTAAACGGGTAAGGCAGCCGGGGCACAAGTGCCCTATCTAAACGGGTAAATTCTGTCTAGGTTCGTCTAGAAAGCTGTAATCCGTGAACAACCAAATCAGCATCATGGTAGTTGACGACCAGGCGGTCGTGCGGCAGGGGTTTGTGGCCTTAATTAATACCGTGGCAGACATGAAAGTGATTGCTGAGGGAATAAACGGGCAGCAAGCCATCGATTTATACCGTCAACACAAACCAGACGTTACGCTAATTGACTTGCGGATGCCGGTCCTCGGCGGCGTCGAAGCAATCACCGCCATTCGGCGCGAATTCCCGGACGCACGTCTCATCGTCCTCACGACCTACGACGGTGATGAAGACATTTACCGCTCGTTGCAGGCAGGAGCCCGCGGCTACTTGTTGAAGGATGTGTTCTTCGAGGACCTCGAGGCTGCGATTAGGTCTGTGCACGCCGGCTCGCGGCACATTCCCGCCACCATCGCCGAGCGACTTGCCGAACGAATGGCCGGCTCTGAGCTGACCTCCAGAGAAATGGAAGTGCTTGAACTGATTGTACGCGGCAATAGCAACAAAGAGATCGCCTCAACGCTCAATATTAGCGAGGCCACAGTCAAGAGTCACATCAATAACCTTCTTAGCAAACTGGGTGTCAGTGACCGAACCCAGGCCGCCACCACAGCGCTCCAGCGCGGTCTGGTCCACCTCCCCTAACCCTCAGCTAACACTCTTAACATTCGTGGGAAATTCCGTCGATCTCCACCAAAAGTTTGGGATCAGATCCAAACCAGCGGTTCATGACAGAAGCGATAAGTCCTGTTAGCGTGCCCCGCATAAACGCCTTTGTTGCAGTCGCGGACGAAAGTCCTTGAGTCCTCAATTTTCTGATCGTCTGGGAAACAACTAAACGCTAGAGGTGACTTCCGTGGCCAGATTAGTCCGACTCTACTTTCTTTCCTTACTCCTGTTGGTTCCGGCCGCCGCTCGTGGTCAGAGTAATTATGCAAGCCTCAGCGGAACAGTCAGCGATCCCCAACAGAATGCGATTCCAGGTGCCGCAGTACAGCTAACATCAGAGAGCACGCACGCATTACGTCAGGTTATCAGCAACGGACAGGGATTATTCCAGGTTACAGGCCTGCTGCCCGGCGCATACAAACTGGACGTGCAGGCCCAGGGGTTCGCGCCGCTGACCCAGACTGTCACGCTTGAGGTGGGACAACAAATGACTTTGGACGTCAGCCTCAAGGTCTTATCTCTGACCGGCACAGTGAACGTCGAGACTGAAACGGTAAACGTACTGCGAACTACTGACGCCAGCGTGGGCGAAGTCGTCGAACCGGCCTCTGTTCGTAACTTGCCACTCAATGGTCGCATGCTAATTGATCTAGTGCTGACAGTGCCGGGTGCGCACGAAAGTCACGGTGCACAGGCCGGAGATATGAGTCCGCTCTACTGGCGCCCGGGCCAACGATCGGCGGTCAGTATCGGAGGGAATCGTCCGAATGCAAACTATTTCCTGCTGGACGGCGCGACCAACACAGATCCAACCTTCAATACTCTCAATCTTAGTCCTTCACCCGACAGCGTTCAGGAATTCAAGGTGCAGACTGGAAGCTATGCTGCTGAGATGGGCGGAGCCGGCGGCGGTCAGATCAACATTGTCACGAGAACTGGCACCAACCAGTTTCACGGAACGGGCTACGAGTTTCTGCGCAACGGCGCTCTTGATGCCAGCACCTTCAACGAGATGGGTTCGTCGAAGCATCTGGTGCGAAACAATTTCGGCGGTTCGCTTGGTGGTCCAATCGTTCACAACAAGAGCTTCTTCTTTTTCAACTACGAAGGCTTAAGGCATACCAAGGCTGACACGATGATCGACACCGTGCCAACCGAGGAAGAGATAAACGGCGACTTCAGCATGAGCGGAACGACGATCTTCAACCCGTTCAGTTCGCACGCGAATCCAAGTTTTGACCCTACAAAACCTATCAGCCCGAGCAATCCTCAGATTATTCGCGATCCATTTCCCGGGAATGTCATCCCTCCAAATCTGATTGACCAAAAGGCCGCCCTATTCTTACGCCAGTACATTCCGCGTCCAAACATGGAGATGGGGATGAACGGTTGTGGAATGACGATGATGGGTGTGCCGACCGTGGTTGGGGCCGGCGCCGACTGCAACAATTATCTTGATGTGCGAAATGAGCACCATGTCACCGACCAGGCTACGATTCGTTTTGACCAGACACTGAAGCGTGGGGACAGCCTGTTCGCGCGATATTCCTTCAGCAAAGAAAGTGGGTTCATGCCTCAGAACCTACCTGGATTCGGCGCTATTCACGACAATCTTTCCCAGCATGGGGTGGTCGGTTGGAACCGGATTATCAGTCCGAACCTGGTGAATATGGCCGCGATTACGGTTTCGCGGCTATCGATGCACCGCTCATCTGAAAACAGTGAAACCAACGACATCGTCTCGCAGCTCGGCATCCTGGGGGTCGGCTTTGGTGGCAAAGGAGCGTTTGGTGCGCCCTGGTTCAATATTCAGGGTTACTCCGGCATGGGTGACACGTTTCTGGCGACCCCCATGCACGCCTGGGACACCATTCTCGAGGCACGTGACTCAGTGAATTGGCAGCATGGCCGCCACAGCTTAAAGTTTGGTGGCAGCTTTAGATACTACATCTGGCCCATGTGGGGCTTCTTCCAGAATCGCGGCTACTATCAGTTCACGAACGGGTTTACCACGCGAACGGCCACTAACGACGGCACGGGCTCAGCTCTCGCTAGTTTCCTATTGGGATTACCCGCGGTGAAGCAGCGCCAGGCTGGCATTCCGCAAATGCAACTCCGCCAGTGGTATGCCGATGCTTACGTCCAGGACAGTTTTCAGATAACTCGTAACACGACCATTCAAGTCGGAGTGCGTTACGAGTTCATGAGTCCACTTCGCGACATTCGTTACGCCAACACCAATCTGACGTTTGTCAACGGCAAACCCTTCGTTTTCATCGGCGGCCAGCAGGGATTCCCGGAAGGTTTGACACAAGCGAACAAGCTTAACTTTGCGCCACGCGCCGGCATTTCGCACAGCATACCCAAGCATGGCCTTGTACTCCATGCTGCCTTTGGGATCTTCTTCACACCAGTGGACATGAACACCTGGTGCAACCAACGCCATAATGTTCCTTATGTTTTTCCGGAGACGCAGCAGAGCGATAACTTCTCTCCCGCGGCCGGCATTGTTGCCAGTCATTTCAACTTCGGACCAGCGATCCTCGGCACAACCACAGTAAGCTTCGCAGCCGTTGAGACCAACCCGCCTCCACAGTATATACAGCAGTGGAGTGGATCGATCGAGAAGAGTCTCGGTCCGGAGATGACGCTGGAGGTTGGGTATCTGGGATCGCATGGGGTGCACTTACAGCGCAGCCACCTGATTAACAACGCAGCTCCCGGTCCAGGCGCAATTGGACCACGCCGACCATTCACGACGCTGAGTTTCCTTCCGGGGATGGTCTTGCCGGAAAACATTACTATTGCTAACACAACATTTCCCGTAAGCGGCATTAACCTGTTGGAGAACTCCGCGCAAAGCTGGTACGAGGCTGGTTACGTGAACGTACGCCGCCGTCTTGCTAAAGGTTGGTCCTTTCTCGCCAACTATACCTACGCGAAGAACCTGAGCGATGCTCCTGATTTCCGTTCACCCATGTTTGAATCCGCGGCGCCGCAAAACAATCGGAATCTTTTGCTGGAAAAGGGACCAGCCTGCGATGTCCGCCATCGCTTCGCGCTGAGTTCCGTGTACGCGATTCCCGCCTGGAAGGGTTCGGGCTTTCTCGGTTCAGTGACGAAGAATTGGCGACTGTCTGCTATCTATCAGGCCCAGACGGGATTCCCTTTTACCATCTCGGTCTTTGGGGATACGGCGAACGCCGGCACGCTGCTAGGTGAAAACCCGATCCGTGCCAACTATACCGGTCAGCCGGTATTCGGTTCGGGCACCCGTACGGCCGATGCGTGGTTTAACCCGGCAGCGTTTGCCACACCTGCCGCGTTTACATTCGGCAACGTTGGGCGAAACTCGGTGTATGGGCCAGGCATGCAAACTCTCGATCTCGCCCTGCAGCGCGAGTTTGCTGTGTCTGAGACACTGAGGTTCCAGATCCGCGCGGAGGCCTTCAACGCTCTGAATCATACGAACCTTGGTACGCCCAACCGCTTTGTAAATACACCTCAGTTTGGCACGATCACCGAAGCAGCAACGCCAGGTCGTGAGATTCAGCTCGGTGTGCGGCTTTCGTTTTGAGATCTCGCTAGGATCTGGACATGATATTGATCGAAAGACTCGTCGAAGTGAAACCCTGGCAACTCCCAGCGTTCTACTTTGATTTTGCGGGGAGCTGTCATAACATCAGCTGGTATTTCTTGGTTCGACAATAATTCACTTACAAGTGCTGGATGCCTCGAAGGATTGGTATGGCTGCACAGAGCATGGACACTGTAGGCGGTGCGCATTTGACGGTGGCTAGTGACGCCGGCATCTATGAGAAGCTGAATACCGTTTGGCACAAGCGGGCACTCCAGTTCTTTATGGTCATCGTCCTCTTACACTGGGCGGAACATCTGGCGCAGGCCGTACAAATATATGTGATGGGCTGGCCGCGTCCGAAGGCTGGAGGATTCCTGGGACTCTTTTTTCCGTGGCTGGTTAGTTCCGAAGTACTCCATTACGGCTATGCTCTAGTGATGTTGGTCTTTCTATGGATCCTGCGCAAGGGATTCACCGGCACTTCACGTAAGTGGTGGACAGTGGCACTGGTGATCCAGTTCTGGCATCACATCGAACATCTGTTGCTGCAAAGCCAGGTTCTGCTTCATCACAATCTGATTGGTTCGCCGGTGCCTGTGAGTTTCCTGCAAATGGTGTTTCCAAAATCGCGCGTGGAGATTCATCTCTTCTACAACGCGATTGTGTTCATTCCGATGATGATCGCCATGTATTACCACATGTTTCCACCCGCAGGAGAAAGGGTCGCGGCCTGCAGCTGCGCACTGCGACAACGGTCGTTGGACCCTATGGCCGTCTGATTCAGGCGTGAGCGATCGAGAAGGACGCGTTGGCGCAAAATGGCGGAATGTACGGGACATGGTCCCAGTGGCGAATCCCGTGGCTGTTGGCTTTCGCCGGCACTGCGGTTCTGCTGATAGCGGCATGTAATAAGCAAAGCGCGCCGGCACAAGCCATAACGATTGAACACGAGGTCACACCTCAGCCGGTCCACGTCGGCGGTGCGACGATTACGCTGAGGCTGGCTGACGCTTCGCGGAAAGCGGTGGTAACGGGAGCCCAAATCACTTTAGAAGGAAACATGTCACATGCGGGCATGGCTCCCGTATTCGCAACAGCAAAAGAAATAGAGCCAGGAAGGTACCAGGCACCCTTAGCACTTTCGATGGCAGGCGATTGGGTCATCCTGGTCCACTTGACGCTGTCGGACGGACAGAAGCTGGATCAGCAGTTTGAGATTCCCGGCGTCCGATCGGATTAACGTTGTCCCTGCAATCGCCCCAACTCTCCGCTTCAACTCCCAATTCGCAAAGGTTCGATTTACTGCGGACCCCGATCCTGGGAAAACTCCTGCACTGGCGCCACGCGCGCACCTTGCTTCAGATTCCATTCTTCATCGTCAGCGTGGCGATGATAATTCATGGCTTGTTCGGCCCAACATTGGCACCGAAAAATCTGGCGACGACTCTCA
>DATBRN010000314.1:0-21566 GCA_036560225.1 Pyrinomonadaceae bacterium
CACTTCGGTAGAACTGAACAGCCCCATAGTTGAGTGTCTGTGTCTCAACCCAGACACAGCGCGCGTTTCGATCACGAGCGACCCCGATCGCGGCCGTGACAAGCGCATGCCCAACCCCAATCCTGCGAGCTTCGCGCGTCACATACAGATGATGCAACACCGCCCGCCGATTCCACGCCTCGATCGTCATCGAGGCGACGCCGGCAACCCCATGGTCATGTTCAGCGATCGTTACCCAGTCGTGGCTTGGGATTAGATCGACGCCCTCGACCAGCGAGTAAGACTTGTGGATCAGCGACTCAACCGTTACCTCGTCAAGCTTGAACCCGTGGTTTGTTTGCTCCAGGTGGAACACTCGGTCCGTCGTAAACGACGTGTCGAGTCCCAGTAACGACGCCCGATCGTCGGGCCAGCGCAAAGGGCGAAGTGCAATCACGTCAGTTTCCTTCCCCAGGTTAGCGGTAGACGCCGAACCTCAGAGTTGACCCATCTTTAGTTCTCGTGCTGGATAGCCGTCGGGTTCAGACCATTGTTAGAGGCCGGCGGTCCAGTGGCCGTTAAAGTCTTCCGCATAAAGGCGCAGGCCATTGAGTGCCCGGACCGGAGTCGATGTTCGCCGCAGCCGACCACCTCAAACCCGTTCGCCTTGTAGAACTCGACTGCCGCAAGTGAGGCATCAACGTGGATGCTGGTTGCGCCAGCGGATATGGCCGCTGCTTCAGCGACCCGGAATAACGCCGAGCCTATCCCGCGTCGGGCGGCATTACCCCTCACGTAAACGGCCGTCCGATGTCGTTGCGCCTCGACTCGATGCGAGGCAAAACCCATGACCACAGGTTTGCCATGGATTGCGCCGACCGCGATGTAGAAAACCTCTCCACGTTCCATCGCTTTCACGTAGAGGTCGCCCGTGAGGCCTGCGCCCCAACCTTTTACGGTTTCAGCGGGGTAGAACAAGGCGCCGATCGAAGAAATCGAATCAAGGTGCGCATCCGCAATATCGTTAGCATCGGAAGCGTTTGCGCGGCGAATCTCGAACTCCATGGTCTTCATCGTGCGTATGCGTGCGGGCTTCCCCGGCCGGCATGTCAATCCCAAGGGGTCGAGGAGCGGGTGGAACACTCTAAGTATCAATCAAAACCGTCGCATAATACCGCCGAAACGGAGTATTCAGCATCACCATGTGGTTGAAACTCCCTTCGCTGCTGACTTCACCAAAGCCTTATCCTCTCAGTAGGAGTCGCGCACGTTTCTGCAATGACTCATGCGCATCTTGACTTGCCACCGGCGGCACACTAGCATCCGGGGACAGCCACACTAATACCACCCAGATCCCGCGGCTCCATTGAGCGGAGGAAGTATGCGAGCGGGCAAATGGAAATACAGTCAATTATCGTCTAGCTTTGGATTGTTATTCGCGATAATCCTTGCCTGGAGCGCAGTAGTCCTGGGAGAACGACTACCGGTCAGGTCCTACACCAGCGAAGATGGCCTCAGCAGCAGCGCTATATTCGACATCACCCGGGACGCACGCGGATTTCTCTGGATATCTACCCGTGACGGACTGATTCGGTTTGACGGTTATCGTTTTATCACCTACCGCTTCGGCAATGGCGATGCCGATCCCACCATTTTTAGCGTGCTCGCAACGCGCGGAGGCGTGTATTGGATCGATCTTAATCGGGGAACAGACTATCGCTTCATTCCGCAAGTAAATGCGACCACCATCGGCCCAACTGGTCCACCGACAACCCAAGATGATCCCCGGCTTCCGCTGGCAGCCGAACCGATCATCGACACTCCATTGCCCCATTTCGAGGACCGCGCGGGAAATCTGTGGGCAAGCGATGCGACCGGCTTGTATCTCCTTCGCGACGTGGACGGCAAACTGGTCTCGCATCATATCCCACTCAATTTGCCAGACAACCCCGAGAAAGCGATCAGTTTTGCTAACTTTTACGATGGAGAAGACAGCCTGTGGACCGGAACCAATTGGGGGGTGGTGCGCCGGCTGCATGACGGAAGGATTATCCACTACAAGATCAGACCTGACGACAAAGAGGATTTAGTTATCTCTCTGGCCGAGGATCGCGACGGAAGAGTTTGGATAAGTCGCTTCGATGGACTCTTCGTAATGAAACCTGAACCACTTTCGTTGCTTGGCGGGCTCGACGACTTCAATACGCGCAAGCTTGTCATCAAAGCCGGCCATTTGGGCAGCGACGGACGACCCCAACTTCCCGAAAAGGCGGGCGAGGCGGTCGCTTTTACTTCTGAAGATCTCCTGCACATCAATTCCAATGGAGCGCAAGAGAAATCTCCGGCTAGACCGATGATTTATAAGTTGCTCCGCGCTTTCGATGGCAGGATCTGGATTTCGACCAGCCGCGGATTGGTAGTCTTTGATGGAAATGAACTCCAGCGCTACACAACCGATCAAGGTTTGTATCATGCCAACGGTATTGCCGAGGACAACGAAGGAAATATCTGGATCGGAGGAAACGGCGGTTTGATGCGGCTCAATACCAAAGGGCTAATCACTTTCGACAGTGCTGATGGTTTAACTGATCCTGCCGTGCGCTCCATTTTTGAGGACCGCAACGGTGAGTTACACATCGTCGGCAACGGCCTTGCCCTTGGTCACCCGACTATTAGCCGTCTCGCTAACAGCACTTTTGTGACTATCGAACCTGTCTTGCCGGAAGGTACAACCACAACGTGGCTGTCGAACATTGCTTTTCTCGACAGCCATAACGAATTGTGGATGGCAACGCAACAAAAGCTCTACCGCTACTCCCGAGTTGATCGTATTGAAGACGTGTCACATAAGCGTCCTACCGCCAGTTATTCAAGACGCGACGGTCTAAGCGGCGATGCGATCTTTCGGATCTTTGAAGACAGCCGGAGCGATCTTTGGTTCAGTACTCGCCGGGCCGCCGAGACTAACACGCAACGTGGCCTGACCAGATGGACACGAGCTACTGGGAGCTTCCACGCATTCTCAGAGATGGAAGGCTTTCCCCCAGATGTTTCTCCTTCCGCTTTTGCGGAAGACCGCAGCGGCGCACTCTGGCTCGGGCTGTCAGAAGGTGGACTAGTGCGGTATCGGGATGGACGCTTCACGCGCTTCAGCGAACAGGAAGGTGTTCCCGACGGCACAGTGACAGACCTTTACCTTGATCGCTCCGGACGTTTGTGGCTGGCCTCAAGTCGCGGCGGACTTGGACGACTTGACGACCCATCAGCGCCCTTGCCCAGCTTTAAATTCTTTACAGTTGCTGACGGTCTGGCCAGTAACAACGTGCGCTGCATAACCGAAGATTTGTTCGGCAACATCTACGCTGGCACAGTGCGTGGTGTGAACCGCCTTTCGCCGGACACCGGGCGCGTCAGGTACTACGGCATTGCTGACGGATTAGCCGGAGACTTCGTGACCGTGGCTCACCGCGATCGGCAAGGTGCGATCTGGTTCGGCACCTACAATGGCGTCTCAAAACTTGTTCCCGAACCGGATCACCCATCAACGGAGCCGCCAATTCTCATCGGCGGTTTACGCATTGCCGGTGTAGATTACGCGGTTTCGCCACTGGGGCAATCTGAGATTGTCGGGCCGGAACTGAGCGCAAATCAGAACGATCTGGAAATTGATTATTCCAGTATCAGCGTCGGCGCGGCGGCCGCGCTGCGTTATCAATACAAACTGGAAGGAGCGGATCAAGATTGGAGCGCGTCCACTACCCAACGCTCAATCAGCTATGCCAGCCTTTCGCCGGGCGCGTATCGATTTCTCGTACGCGCCGTCGGCATCGACGGCACGACGAGCGCTAAACCCGCCACAATTTCCTTCCGAATTCTGCGCCCTGTTTGGCAACGTTGGTGGTTCGTTACGATCGCCGCACTGTTTGTTGTTGGCGCGACCTCCTTGCTCTACAAATATCGCGTTAATCGCCTGTTGGAAGTTGAGCGCGTGCGTACGCGCATCGCGACTGACCTGCACGATGATATCGGGGCCAGCTTGTCGCGAATGGCCATCCTGAGCGAGGTAGTCAAACAGCAAAACGACGGCCGGAACGATCGGTCAGCGCGGATGCTGACGGACATCTCCGATTCCGCGCGTTCGCTGGTCGATTCAATGAGTGACATCGTGTGGTCCATAGACCCGCGTCGCGACGACCTCCAGAGCGTGGTGCGGCGGGTGCGGCAGTTCGCTGCCGATATTCTCGAAACGCAAGGCATCAAGTGGGACTTGCTGATTGCGGCAGACCTGCAGCATGTAAAGCTTCAGCCTGAAGAACGTCGCCATTTGTTTCTGATCTTTAAGGAAGCGTTGACCAACATCGCTCGTCACGCCGGCTGCACCAGCGTTCTTGTCCGTGTCACTGTAATAGGTCATCAACTTCGCGCAGAGATTAACGACGATGGAAAAGGCTTCGTGGTGTTTCCTACATCTGCTCCGGGCGCAAATGGGCGCGGCGGCCACGGCCTTGAGAACATGCAGGCGCGCGCCGCACAGTTGGGTGGTCGCCTGGAGATCGACTCGACTGCCGGCGTGGGAACTCGGCTAACGCTAACAATGCCGTTAGCTGAGCAGCATGGCATGAATATGCTCTTTTCGCGCTTGCGAAGGTGATCTACTATCCATTTCGCTCCAGGCTCCCTTCCAATCTCATGTTAGAGAACGGACAAATCTTGACCGCAATTGTCGAAGACGACCGTGCCACGCGCGAAGGACTAAGTCTGTTGATTGATGGCACACCCGGTTATCGCTGCATCGGCTCCTACCGATCTGTTGAAGAAGCGTTGCGCCCCAGGAGTAGCGAACAGCCGGACGTGCTCCTGCTCGATATTCATCTGCCGGGGATGCTCGGCTCGGAAGGTGTGCGGGTCTTCAAGGAGAAATATCCAGCGCTTCAGATTCTAATGCTCACCATCTATGCCGAGCAGGATTTAGTCTTCGAATCGATTTGCAATGGCGCTTGTGGATATCTCCTAAAAAAAACGCCGCCGGCTAAATTGTTAGAGGCGATTCGCGAGGCCTATGAAGGCGGCGCGCCGATGTCGCCTGAGATCGCGCGTAAAGTCGTCACCCTTTTTCAAAAGACTGGTCCACCGCCCAAAGTCGAAGAACAGCTTACGCCGCAAGAGGTCCGCCTTCTCAAGTTTCTTGCGGAAGGCTACAGCTATCAAGCCGCCGGCGAACAATTGCACATTAGCGTCAACACCGTGCGCAACTACATCCGCAGCATCTACGAAAAACTTCACGTCCATTCCAAGTCTGAAGCTGTCAGCAAAGCGCTTCGCAGTCGGCTGATATCTTAACAGGCCCTCGCTCTCCAACGTTTCGCACCGGAAAGTTAAATTGATGTTGCGAAACACTTCAAAGTGAATTCCAGCCTGCGTTGCAGCGATTAATCGCTGGGCTATTAACGCCCGTCCGCTATCGCAGACTTTTTGTACAATCTCGCTCTTCGACTAACCACCCCTCAGGCACAACTTAGTATTGAAAGAAAAACGCATAATCATGCTCTGCCCGCTCACTGCCGAGCACCATAGACTCGCAACCACTGTTAAAACATGCGGGTTGTGAGAACGACTAATGCGTAATCCATATCTTGCCGCCTCAACGTTTTCCCCCGACACAGAATGCGATTAGGCCACCTTGATATCATCGACAAGTCAGTCTTCCAGGCAGTCAATGACGCTTTGAAGGAGTAACCAAACATGAAGAAACCCAGGAAGAATCACTTCATGAAAACTCGATACATTCATTCGTCGCAGGCTGGCTTTACCGTGATCGAATTGCTCGTCGCAATGGCCTTGATCGTTTTCATCATGACGAGCTTGAGTCGGGCGTTTTCGGAGGGCGCAAGGACGTTCCGTCAGCTGAAGGCCATCGGCGATCTTGATGAACGGCTCACTGATGACTGCCTGGCATTGGCAGAGGACATTGCGCTGACAAATCAGCAGGCCACGGAATTCATCGGGAATGGCCTGCGAACGGGGACGGTGAACCGCGAGGAGGCAGGCGCCCTCCGCGTACAGTACGAAGCCATCTGTGCTGAGGAGGTGGACCTCGAGGTGCGATTGCGAGAAGTCCAAAGCCAAATCCACAACCCTGGCGCACAACGAGTCTTGCAACGTTCGCTAAATGAACTCGAAAGACTCAAGTCCTTAGCCGCGACCATGGTCGAGCTGTTACGGCTGCTCTAGAAAAGAACAATCGACAATGGGAACGCGCGTTACTCGATGGATCATTGAGATAGGAGAACGTCATGAAAACACGAAACATTCGAACAAAGCTGATTGCAATGGCGATGATGGTGACCATGCTCGCGGCTATCTGGACAGTTTGGGGTACAAGCAGCGCGGAGGCTGTAATCGCGATTATTAGGCAAACGGGCGTCTTTAGTCTTGCCCGTGGCCAAGCCACTAGTGCTCACGTAGTTAATACGGGAGAGGATCGCGGATTCATCATTCAAATTAGGTCCTCGACGACGAAGGCAACGTCCTGGCGCTGTCCGAGCGCCAGAGGGTAGAGCTGGGCCAGGCTTCTTCCTTCGAATTCGGCCCGCCGCCTGATTGGGCAGAAGGGCAGCGGATGGCAATTCGTTTGGTATTGACGGTCGACGGCGTTGCCGACCGTAACAAGCCCGGTTTCATCGCCACACAGGAGGTCTACAACACCGGCGACGGCAAAACAACCGTCCTCTTACCGTATATCGAGTAACGAGACGAAAGGTCGGGAAAGGAGAGCACATGAAAACAGGAAGCAGGTTGATGAAGCTGTTGGTGGCCGTATTAACGCTGGGTGCAATCACGGTGATTTTGGTTGGTTGGAACCCCGGCCCGGCGGGAGCCGCGGATCATCGTGACCGCAGAGGCTTCGGACTTGTTAGCCTCAATCCGGGTCAGGTCGCGCGCCTTAATATCTTCTCGCTAAGAATCAACGAGACGCAAATAGGAGAGAACCAAACCCAGAGCAGCACGGCTGAAGAAGCGCGGCCGCGCCGGATTACTGTCGCTTTCGACGTCTATGCCTCGGGGCCCGCTACCAGCCGCGGCGCAGGTGATACTTCCTGTCCCAGCTCACTACAGTTCGTCAACAGAAGATCTTGCGAAATAGTCCTTGCTCGCGGCAATGCGGTCACCTGGGACTTCACCGCGCCCGCGGAAGGCGCTGTGGTCCGCGCAGTCGTTAATCCGGCGCAGTTCGATCCGCACATCATTTCTTCGTTGGAAATCATGGAAGGCGGGAGAACCATGCACTTCATCAATCCGAATGAGATTGATCCGTAGCAGGGTCTCTGAAGCGTTGGTCCCGGTGAAGTAAGTATCCCGACTCGTCGGCATGGCGGATGGGTGTGCTGCCACCAACCACTCAAGCCGCCGGTCGCCATCAGGTGAGCTCATGGCAGATCGAAAAGCGGCAAAGTTCAGATTCACTTGACACACTCACAATCAGAAATGAGGACACGGCAATGAAAACGACGACGACACAATCACGGAATCTGGTTCGCGGAGCGATCCTGCTTCTCGTGTTGACAGGTTGGTTCACCGCTCCGCGACTGTTCAGGCAGTGGGCGGAACCTACGGCACTTGCAGCGCCCATGACTTTCGTCGTAAACACCGCCGCCGATGCAGACGACGGCTTATGCTCACCAGCGCCAAGTGGCTGCACGCTGCGCGAAGCAATCAACGCTGCCAACGCCAATTCTGGCGCGGACACGATCAACTTCGACATTCCGGGCGGCGGCGTCAAGACTATCCAGCTGACCTCAAACCTTCCAAACATCACCGGTCCGGTGACAATTGACGGTTACACACAGGGCGTGGCGACACCCAACACCTTGGCGGTTGGCGACAATGCCGTGTTGCTCGTTGAATTGGATGTATCGGCCGTCTCAGATGCCGGCTGCTGCGTGGCAAGCGGGCTGAGAATCTTCGGAGGCAATAGCACAGTAAAAGGCCTGGTCATCAACCGCTTCAATGCCGTCGGTATACAGTTGAGTGGGGGCGGAAACAATGTGATCGAAGGTAACTTCATCGGCACCGACCCTGGCGGTGCCATCCCTCTCGGCTTAAATAGCGGCATATTGATTAGCTCAAGTAACAACACAGTCGGAGGCACGACACCGGCTGCCCGGAACGTTTTATCGGGAAACACTTTCGGCTTACAGATCGCCGGCAATGGGGCCAATGGTAATCAGGTACAAAACAACTATATCGGCACTGACAGGTCCGGCAACTCACCGTTGGGTAACACGGTCGACGGCGTGCTGATTCTTGCCGCGTCGAATAACGTATTAGGGGGTACCCTTGCGACGTCGGCCAACCTGATCGCCTTCAACGGGAGCATCGGCATTGCGTTAAATCAATCCGGCACCGGCAACGCCATCCTCGGAAACTCCATTCACTCCAACATCGGTTTGGGAATAGATCTGCACGGCGACGGCGTAACGCCGAACGACACCGGAGATAGCGACACCGGCGCGAATAATTTGCAAAACTTCCCAGTTCTCACGTCGGCGAGTTCTGCTGCTGCTAACACAACTATTCATGGCACGCTCAACTCGACTCCGGGCACCCAGTTTCGCGTCGAAATCTTCTCGAGTCCTTCGTGCGACGACTCCGGCAACGGCGAGGGCAAGAAGTTGATCGACTCTGGGAATCTGATGACCAATGCCAGCGGCGACCTCGGTTTCGCTTCTGTGGTCCCAAATGCATCGTTAGATGGTCCCTATATCACCGCGACGGCCACCGACCCCTTAAACAACACTTCGGAGTTTTCGAAATGCATCCCGGCGCTGGCTTCCACTCTCGTGGTGAATTCAACAGCCGACACCGACGACGGCTTTTGTACCTCTTCAGCGGGCGGCTGCACCTTGCGCGAGGCGATCAACGCCGCCAATACGAACTCACTTCTAAACGCTATTAACTTCAACATTCCCGGTTCAGGAGTCCGCACGATTTCCCCGACGTCGGCTCTTCCGGACATCACCGGGCCGGTGATCATTGATGGTTACACGCAGCTGGGCGCAAAACCCAACACGCTGGTAGACGGCAACGACGCGGTGTTACTGATTGAACTGAACGGGGCGGGAGCGGGTCCCGTAGATGGGCTAGTGGTCAAGGGCGGGAGTTGTGTCGTGCGCGGGCTGGCGATCAATCGCTTCAGCAGCGCAGGAATAGTAGTGAAAAATAACGGCGACAACGTGATCGCGGGCAATTTCATCGGGACCGACCCGACTGGCACTACCGACCTCGGCAACTTCAACGGCGTTGGCCTGTTTAACCAGCCGGGGAATAGGGTGGGGGGGCAGCTTCCCGCCGACCGGAACGTCGTTTCAGGCAGCGAGATCGGCGCAGGCATCTTCATCCAAAATGCAATGAACAACGTGATCCAAGGTAACTATGTGGGTACGAACGCCGCCGGTACGGCTCCCATTGGTAACTTCCACGGACTGCATATTGACGGCTCATTCCTCAACACGATTGGCGGGAATAGTGTCGGAGCGCGCAACCTCTTATCGGGCAACAATGTCGGCGTGCATCTTAATACTGCGCACGACAATATTGTGCGAGGAAATTTCATCGGCACAGATTTGACCGGCACTAACGGTTTGGGTAACTCCGGGGCAGGTGTGTCCATCGGCCCATTACAGACCTCCTCCGGCAATATTATCGGCGGCTTTGGTTTAGACGACGGCAATGTGATCGCCTTCAATGGCGGCGACGGAGTCACCGTCAATCTGGGCATCGAAAATGCCATTCTCGGAAATTCCATTCACTCTAATGGCGGACTGGGGATCGATCTCGCGCCCGATGGTGTGACTGCTAATGACGCGAATGATGGTGACTCGGGTGTGAACAACCTGCAAAACTTCCCTATCCTTAACTTGGCCACCGCCAACGCGGGTAAAGTCACCGTCCAGGGCACGCTAGACTCAACTCCCAATACACAGTTCAAGGTTCAGCTTTTCTCCAACTCTTCATGCGACCCTTCCGGCCACGGCGAGGGCGAGAAACTGGTTGGGTTGTTCAAAACGACAACCGTGACAACCGATTCTGGCGGTAATGCGAACTTTACAATAAGCCTAAACGCATCCGCAGGCGGAAAATTCATTACCGCGACAGCGACTGATCCAGATGGAAATACCTCCGAGTTCTCGCCCTGCATCCAGGCGCCATTTACCAGCACGTTCCAGTTTGGCTTGCCGACTTACAGCGTGCTTGAAGACTGCACCGAAGTTATCGTCAACGTATCGCGTGTCGGGGACACGTCAACGGAGGCAAGCGTTGATTACTCCAGCCAGAGTGGAACGGCGTCAGATCGCACCGATTTCACAACTGCGCTGGGCACGCTTCATTTCGCTCCTGGCGAGACAGCGATGAGCTTCACTGTCCTTGTCTCCGAAGACTCATTCGTCGAAGGGACCGAGACGGCAACTCTGGCGCTGAGCAATCCAGTGGGCGCAGGTCTCGGCAGTCAAGCGACGGCAACTCTGGAGATCACAGATGACCAGCCAGAGCAAACTAATAACCCCGTAGACGTTGCCGAGCAGTTTGTCTGCCAGCACTACCAGGATTTTCTCAACCGTGAGCATGACGTTGCCGGTCTTAACTTCTGGACTAACGAGATTGAGTCGTGCGGGGCAGACCTGCAGTGCCGCGAGGTCAAGCGCATCAACGTGTCGGCGGCCTTCTTCCTTTCGATTGAATTCCAGGAGACGGGCGGAGATGTGATTCGCACGCAGCGTGCGGCCTTTGGTAAGAAGTCAGATACAGCAGCCTCGCGCCTTACCTATCTGCAATTCCTCCGCGACGCGATGCAGGTCGGCAAAGAAGTCGTCGTCGGCGAACCTGGCTGGCAGCAAAAACTCGAAAACAACAAACAGGCTTACGCCGAGCAGGTCGTCACCAGTGTACAGTTCGTAGCCCAGTACCCACTCAATCAAAACGCAGACACGTTTGTGGATGCACTGTTTACTTCGGCTAGTGTCGTGCCATCAGCATCAGAGCGGCAGGATGCGATTAATGCATTTGGCGCTGGCGGCACGGCGGGTAGAACCGCAGCCCTGCGGTCAGTCGCTGACTCGGAGACGTTGCGAGCGGCGGAGTTCAGACCGGCGTTTGTCCTGATGCAGTATTTCGGCTATTTGCGCAGGAACCCCACTGATCCGCCTGACAGCAATGACAGTGGTTACCAGTTCTGGCTCGCGAAGCTAAACGCCTTCAACGGAGATTTCGCTAAGGCAGAAATGGTCAAGGCATTCATCGTCTCGACCGAGTATCGCTCACGCTTCGGCGCACCGTGAGTTCTTTCGTTGCGAGTAACCCCTCTGGTTAAATGTTGTCATGGGGCTAAGACGATGCCGCGACATATGAATCTGCGACGGATTTCTCCTAACGCGGAAATCTGCCGCGGTACTCCGAAGCCACCAGGAACGCCTTGACCATCTCGGCATCTCGGTAGTTGCCATTGAAGCTCTCCAGCTTCTGCAGCCAGAAGTTGTAGCCTGAGTAGTCTACATCTGGTCCCATGTTCGGATCTCGACGCAGATACCCAAAGTATTCCATCAGCACAAAGGCCTGATTGAATTCTCGAGCCGTCAGCGTGCTGCTCTCCGCCACTCGTCTTAAGGCTCGGCCACGAGCGGCTACGTCGGCAATGTTCGGCGCGGCGCCAAACTCATCAATTGCTGCGGCACGGTCGGCGGCGTCCGGTGTGATTTCGGCCGTCTGGAACAGCTTGTCGACAAACTGGTCCGGTGTCATCGTCGTTGGATAGGCCACCTGGAACCTTGTCCGTTGCACAAAGCTCTCGGCAAAGGTCCGCTTGTTAGTCTCCAGCAAATCCTGCCAGCCGTCCTGATTGACGATTAATCCGTGACCGATTTGGGCCGCGTCGGCCCTGAACTCGGCCAGTGTCAACGGCACAGGAGCACTCGCCCCCATGTCCCCGTAGGCTGCCTGGTACATGCGATAGACCAGATATCCGGTCTGCTGGTGCTCGATCGAGAAGAAGAAGGCCGCTGACGTGTCGATTCGCTTTGCTTCACGGCATTGGATATCAGCTCCGCAGCTCTCAATGTTGTTGACCCAGAAGTTGAAGCCCGCTTCGTCAGGCTCGCGTCCCAGGAAGTCCAGGTACTGCTGCCGGACAAAATATTCGGTCGTGTTGATCGGACTCTGTTGACCGCCATTCGAATTTGCCGTGAACGATGCTTCCGTATGTGTACCCAGAGCGCTGAAGCCGCGCGCGCTCGGCGTGAAGCCATAGTTCACACGTGACGGAGTTACGGTGTAGAAGCCGGTGGGTTCAACTTGAACGAAGCTATAGTCTCCGTTTGCATCGGTGATCGTCTTGCGGTTTTGCGTACCGCTGAGATTGATGACAGCGCCTTCGATCGCGTTACCGTTGGCGTCAAGAATTCTGCCGCTGATTGTGGTTTCCGCCGCCGTAGGATTGCATCCGGAAACAAAACTGAAATTCGTGTTGTTGCCCGAGTCGGTACCATTGAAAACGGTTATGCTGCTGGGTGGATTGCCTGCCGATTGGTCCTTAATATCCACATCTGTAAGAAAGAAATTACCAGAGCCTGACCAGGCGCGCTGAGTTCCGTCCACGGAAGAACGAATAAGAATGGAGTCGGCATCGCCACAGCTACCGCCGCCACCGTTTAGCGAGATGGTACTGCCGCTGTTGACAGTAAGCGTGCCTGCAGGAGTGAAATCGCCTGTTCCCTGATTGGTCAGACGACCGATCGAGCCACCGGCCGAGCCGATCGTGATTGGGCCAGCGGTTAGGTTGGATGACGCTCCCTGATCCAGAATCCCTGAAGTGATGTTAAGTGATTGACCGTTGTTGAGAATGAGATTGCTGGCGAGCGTCACCCTGCCCGACGTTTTGTTGACCGTCCATGTGCCTTGTGGGTTGACGCCGCCGTTGTTGGTGAAGGTCTGATTTGCCGGTCCGGAAAACAAGATCGTGGGGCTGCCACTGACGGGGGAGCCAAAGTTCAGCCCGACCGTCACATTGGCGCGCGCTTCCATCGTTCCATTTCCATCGATCCTTCCGGTATTAAACGCGACGTTGCCGGCGGCGATCAGCGTTTTACTCGTCGGGAGGGTGAAGGCAAAGCCGGTTGTCATGCTGAAGACCACGTTGTTGAAAGTCTCGCTGGTTGTGGGGACGTTAATCGTGGGGTTGGTGCCGGTAAAGGCGATCGTTCCCGAGTTGTGGTTGAAGGTCCCGGCGCTGTGCGTGAAAGAACCGACTGACAAGGTCCCTGTGGTAGAAGTGAACGTCCCGCCTGAGACAGTGAAAACCCCTCGGACGTTTATGTCGCCGCCGCCGCCGGTGAACGTGCCGGCCGACAAGGTGAAGTTTCCCCCGCCACCCTGGTCATTGACGGTTAATAGACCGCTGCCGCCGGTAAATATTCCACCGCTCTGACTGTATCCCTTCACCGTCAGCCCCACCGCGCCCTGCTGGACAGTGCCCGCCTGTAGCGTGAATGTACCCAACCCGAAGTTGATGCTGCCCACACCCGAAGTGTTGATTGTCACGTTGGCCGCGTTGAGATTGAGACTGATGAGCTTGGCCCCGCCATTTAACGTGAGCGTTCGAGGGTTGCCATCGCCAGGCGTGATGAGCAGCGTAGGGTTGCCACTGGCGAGCCCATCAAAGTTTGCCCCGACCGTCAGGCCCGCGCGCGCTTCAATAGAACCGGCGCCGCCGATCGCCCCATCATTAAGCGCGAGGTTGCCGGTGACGATCAGTGTGTCGCCTGAGGAGATGCTGCGCGAATTGCCATCGAGGAGATCCCAGGACAGATTGTTGAAGGTCTCGCTGGTGGGCACATCTACCTCGCCGCTGCCACTAAGCCAGGAAACGGTGCCGGAGTTATGATTGAAAGTGCCACCGCTATCAGTAAAGTTGAACCCAACCGACAGCGTCCCTGTGGGCGCATTGAAGGTACCTCCTGAAAGAATGAAGCTGAACTGAATATTGAAGTTTCCGTTCCCGCCATTGAAGGTGCCGTCGGCTTGTGAGTAGCTGCCGAAGTTAGAGATGGTGATATTGACTCCGGGTGACTGAGTGATGGTTCCCGTGTAACCAGAATCGATCTGAATGCCGCCTACGTTGATGCTTACATCAATGGTGGCATTCTTGGTGCTGGTGGCGTCGAACACGGCAATTGTGGAGGAATCTGGCACTGTGTCGCCAACCCAGTTTGCGGCTTCAGACCAGTTGTTTGTCACACCACCACCGTCCCAGGTCCTGTTCGCCGCCGAAGCGCGACGTGTGAGGAAAAGAGACACCCCGACTATAAAGACGAGTGCGCACACGATTGCAGAGAGTGCGCGGCGCGTGCGCGCGTGGCGCGCGTGCTGTCTGTTGACGGGTTTATTGTGCCGACCTGCGAATGCGCTCTTACTGCTAATCATGGCGATCTCCTTTGAGTCTGTCCGACGCTCTTAATCTTTTTTCGTTACTGATTCGCATCCCTCGGGCCCATCGTCCGCCGGATGCGGCGCTGTCTCTTCGTGCGCGCTCAATACTCGCGCCGCGCCGTCCGTGCTGAGGCCTGCTCCGTCTGCCGGTGCGCTTAAGGCTTGCGGCAACGAGTTGAGGCAGACGAGGAGCGCGCCTTCCGTCGTCTCCGTGAAGTGGACGCGGCCCGCCTCGACCCAGCCGAAGATCGCGCGCGCGCTCACTTCGGCCACGAGCGCCGCCACGTCAGGCGGCACCCACTCGACTGCCGAGCCGCACTCGGCGCACCAGACAGGGGAGAGCCTGCGCGTCCGACCTCTGATTTCAATCTCGACCTGCGTCTCGGTGAAGACCTCGGTTCTCTTTTTTCTTCTCATCTAGAACTCCGAAGCCGACTCGGACGTATCGGTCTGCTATCGACCCTTCGCCTGTGCGGCCCTGCCCATCCGTCCGGGTATAGGTGGTGCGCGCTGCACCTTATAGGCCTGCGCCCTGACGCGCAGAGCAAGCAGCTACATGCGCGCGCTAGCTTGTAGCGTGCGCGATGCTTTTCGCCTCCGGCCAATGGCGAGATAGCGTGAGGTGTGCTTGCTGCGAAGTCTGGCTTCGAAGCCATTGAGGCGCGCCTCCAACGCGACTAGCCGTGCGGACTGCTGACGGCTGTAGGTGAGCAGACGGCTCACGGTCGGGTCACGGCGCGCCAGCCCGACAGCGACGCGCACAGACTTCAAGCCTGTGTCGGCGGACGACTCCCACGCCTGCCCGACGACTTGCGCGAACTGTTCTGCGCTGATGCGTTCGGGCGAGACGGCTATGCCCGTGCCGTCGTCCAGCCCCGATGCGATGATGAAGTCGCCAGCGCGCACGGCGCCGCGTACACGCGCCAACACCTGCCCGATGAAAGCCACGCGCTCATAGCCGCTGCGTGCTTTATCGCCGGGATCGTTGCCCAAAACGACCGGTCCGGTACTGACAGCGAACACCTGCGCCGCGCCGCGCGTCTTTCTGGTAATGCGCCCGTCAAAGAGGCCGACAATTTCTCCGGGCTGAATCCGTTCGGCAGGATTGAGGCGAGGCAGCCATTCTGCGTAGTCCGACCCACTGCTGTTGTACGAGACGCCAGTAAAACCGTTGCCTTTAATAGCGCCGACAGGCAGATCCCCGGTTTGCTCATTGCCATCGCGGTAGAAGGTTATGTAGTTGATGAGCGAATTATCGCCGCCAGGGTAGCCAACCTTCAGCGACAACACATTGACGGCGGACTTGCCGGTCGAGGTATTTTCGATTGCGACGACATGATTAAATGGCTGGTCGGGGAAGGTGAAGTCTTGAATGTTAGCGGAAGCGGTTAATCTGCCGCCGACGGCTAATCTGCCACCGAAGATGGCACCACCCGCGACGGCCAGACGATCGTCGGGCGCAGTCGTGCCGATGCCGACGTTGCCATTGGAGAGGATGGTGAAACGGTTCACTCCGGCAGTCCGGTCAACAATCTCGAAGCGGCCATCGCTTGAGCCCTTGGAAGACTGCAGCGTCCACTGCCGCCCGCCGGAATCGGAGCTCTCAATGCCGATCTGTTGATCGCCGGCGCCGAACACATGCAGGTGGCGTGCAGGAGTGGTCGTGCCGATGCCGACGTTTGTATCGGCCTGCGCGCCGTTGACTCCGTTGCTGCCGCCCAATACCAACGAATTGCTTTGCCCCACGAACGCCCGAAAGCCGATGGCGCTGGCATTGGTCAGCCCGTCGGCAGTGTTGGCGAAGGCGCCGAAGAGGGAGATTTGCGCGCCGGTCGTGTTTGAACTGCCGGCCGACCTGCCGAAGAAGGAATTGTTGCCGGCGGTAGTTGCGCTGCCCGCCGAGTCGCCGAAGAATGAGTTGCCGGAACCGATCGTGTTTGCCGAACCGGCTTGTGAGCCGAAGAAAGAGTTGCCGAAACCATTCGTGTTCGCGCCACCGGCACTCAGGCCAAAGAAGGAGTTGTTATTGCCGCTGGAAGTTGAGTCACCAGGCGTGTTCGACGCTCCCGCGCCCACGCCCGCGAAGGTGTTGCTGTCGATGTTACCGCGCGCACCCGTCACGCTCAGCACGCGTTTGCCGCCGATGCTGAACTGCGTCGAGGTGTTGATTGCGCCAGCCACGTCGAGCTTCGAATTCGGACTGCTGACACCGATGCCCACGTTGCCGCTGGGGGCGATCCTCATGCGCTCGCTCACTCCACCGTGGATAAAGGTGATCGGAGTCTGCACTGGCGCATTCACAAACGCCCGTTTGTTTGCTTCGTCCCAGCCAAAGTTCATTCCATTAGAACCCGAAGCGCCGGCAAAGATGCTCACGCTCTGTCCCACTCCACGTGAAATGGTTAGATCGGAGGTTGTTAAGCCGGGCCCAATGTCCGACCCGACCACTAGCTTGTAGGTAGGATTCGTCACGCCGATGCCGACGCGCCCGCCAACCTCGGTGATGGTTGAGTCGCCCAGTGTCCCAGCGGTGTCAGTCCACTTCGCCACTTGATTGGTGGTGCCAGTGCCGGCCACGTTGGGCACGAGGTTGCCGTCTTTGTCTTTGCGTCCGCTCAAGCCGGTTGTCTGCACTGTGCCATCAGCAAACTCGACCCCTTTGCTGGCGCGAACGGTTCCCTTCACGTCGAGTGTTGCCTGTGGATTGTCGGTGCCAATGCCGAGTTGCCCATCCTCAGTCAACCGCATCTGTTCTCTGTCGTTGCCGCTGAAGAAATCGCCCATCCGAAACGAGAGCGCTCCCTGGCCGCGAATAATCTGTCCCTCTTTCCCGTCATTGGCCAGGACAGTTGTAGCCTGGCTTTCCCCTGTCTTTAGGATGATCAGAGCACCATTCTCTTCAATTCGCCCTACGGCCTGCTGCTGCAGTGCAGTCAATTGCGTCGCATCCACTAGCTGGAGTTCAACTTCCTTCTCTTGCACCAATGCTGAGCCAATCCGCCGGCTCAGTTTGCCGGAGAGACTCTTGACCGTTACAACGCAGAGGTAAGAACCTGGAATCAGGCGCTCACCGCCACCGTCTTGCAGCATCCAGTCGAGCACGTTGCCGCCGCGTTGTTCGGTGTCGAAGATTTTCTGGCCGGCGGCGGTGTAGACCTCAAGGCGCAACTGCGCGACCGCGTTCGGCGCAGCCAAGCGCACGCGCGCAGCCGTGGCCGTCGCTGTCACGGGCGCGGTGTCTGCGTGGGAATTGTCTTCCGGCGCGCCACTCTGCGCGCTGGCGACAGACACGAGAGTGAGTATGAAAGCGATGGTCGGTAACAGATAGCGTGGGTGTAGCATGTCCTTACTTCCTTCCTGTTAGTTAGCGCTCACGCCCGTGCGCGCAATGATGGCGTCATAGAAAGCGTGGCGTTGTCGCGGCCAATCGGCGCAAATAAATCTCCTTGCTTGGTCAAAACGACCGGCGTAAAATCGCCGGCGCACCCAGAATCGGTGTGGGCTTATTTCCCCAAGCAACGCGATAATGTGCTCGCGCGCGCCGAGTAGTCCTTTAGAAACGCATTAATTTGTCTTAAAAAATTTCTTAAGCCCCGAAGAGCAAAGTTATGAGCGAAGAGAGACAGCCCCACAGCTTCTACGAGTTCGGGCCGTTCGTCATGGACGAGCGCCGGCGGCGTTTGCTGCGCGGCGGCGATACTGTGCCGCTGACGAAGAAGGAATTTCAGACGCTCTTGGTACTGGTGCGCGGCAGCGGGCGCATTGTCGAGAAGGATGAGTTGATGGCGGCGGTCTGGCGCAACACGCACGTCGAAGAAGGTAACTTAGCCGTCCACGTCTCGAAGCTGCGAGGCAAGCTCGGTAGACGTGAGGACGGTGCGCCTTATATTGAAACCGAAACAGGACACGGCTATCGCTTTACGGCGTGCGTCCACGAGGTCGAGGACTTCGACCTCGTGGTCAGGAAGCGCACGCTCTCGCGCTCGGTAATCGAAGAAGAGTTGATTCCTGACGAACTGGCTGAGGACGAAAGCGCAATCGCGGTTCAGCCTGTCGTTGTTAAGAATGTCTCCTTAGCAAGCCGTCGCCCAGCCGTCTCTATTGCCGCGATTGGTGTGTCCCTGGTTCTGGGGGTCGCTGCCGTCGTTTATTTGCGGGATTGGAAGTCGAGCGCAACAAGCAGCGCCGCCTCAAACATCCGGTCGATTGCCATCCTGCCTATGAAGTCCGTTGCGCAGGCCATTGATGATCGGGCCTTGAGTCTCGGTTTAGCGGACGCTTTACTCACGAGCCTGGGCCGGGTGCCTGGTGTTCGCGTGCTGTCTGCCGGCGCTTCCAATAGGTACGCTGATTTGCAAAAGGAGCCCGCGGACATCGGAAAAGAACTGGGCGTCGACTCAGTCCTGGAGGGAACTCTGCAACGAGCCAATGGCAAACTCCGAGTCACCTTGCGGCTGGTTCGCACGAGCGACGGTGTGCAGATCTGGAGCAATTCGTTCGACGAGTCGGAGACCGACATCTTCAAGTTGCAGGATGCGATGGCCGCACAGACGGCACAGTCTTTGAGATGGAGATTGACCGAAGAGCAGCAACGGCAAATCGCGAAACGCCATACCGAAAATGGCGATGCTTATCAAGCTTATCTACGCGGACGTTTGTTCTTCGACAAAAGAAATCAGGAAGGCTACGACAAAGCGATTGCCGAATTCCAATGGGCCATCGAACTGGATCCGAAATATGCCCTGGCCTACTCGGGTTTGGCTGATGTTTATGCCCTGGAGGCAAATACCACGAGCGGCAGCAAGCGTGACGCACTCTACGAAAAAGCCAGAACAACCGCGATGAAGGCACTGGAGTTAGACGAGGCGTTGGCTGAGGCGCACACTTCACTCGGCTGGGTTAGACGAGTCCACGATTGGGATTGGAATGGTGCGGAACGCGAATTCAAACGCGCCATCGAACTCAATCCGAATTATGCGAACGCCCGCCAATGGTACTCGTTTCTGTTGATCACCCTGGGACGCGCGGATGAAGCGCTTGACGAAATGCAAGCCGCGCGTCAGATCGATCCGCTTTCGAGACGCATACTGGTGAACTACCTGGCCTTGCGCACATTCCGGAGAGAGTACAACGAGACTCTGCCTATCGTTCAGCAGATTGTGAATCTCGAGGAGGACAAGGCGGACGATATGAGGCTGCTTTCGATCGATTTTCTTATGCGCGGCGACTACGCCAAAGTCATTGAGATTGGCAATGAGGTCTCCGCAAAGGATGGCGGGAAACGGATCAGTGAATACATGACTGCGAATCTGGCAGTCGCCTACGCGCGCACCGGCCAGGAAGCTAAATCCAAGGAATTGCTCGCATACCTCGAATCTCGCGCGAAAACCAATAGCGAAGCCGCCTTTCGTCTCGCGATGGCGTTAAGCGATCTGGGACACAGGGAGGAGGCAATTCGCCTGCTCGAAGGATGCCTGCAAGCACATGAGGATCGAATGGTGTGGATCAAAGTTGAGCCTCGCTTCGATCCATTGCGAAACGATGAACGCTTTCGAACGCTACTTCGAACGATGAATTTGCCAGCCTAACCGCGGATTAACCATAATTGCCGTTGAAGCTCTCCAGCCTATTAAGACAGGAGTTGTAGCGAGACTAAAATCCGTTGACCGAAAGGTCGTGCGGGTTCAACTTCCGCCCTCGGCACCATTACCAATCTCACTGTTTTCACGACTTCCATCAACTTAGCCCTTGGAATGATTTCAACCCCCACTGATACCCGATGGGGTTGGGGCGATTCTTCAGCTTTTACCTACACGCAGGAGCTTTTGCAAGAAGCTCATACGCGGAAGTAAGAACCATAACGTTACGATCACGGCCAACAAGACTGTTGATAGTAATAGGCTGATCTCGGTGTTGTTGAGTATGAGGCGCGCGATTAGATAGAAATCGAAGCTGATACCGAGCATGAGCGGAAACATAGACAGCAGCAATAAACGACTGGCAATCGTGAGGAAATCCTGCGTCGCCGCTCGTGGACTTGTTTGTCTATGAAGAGCCGCTGGCGCCATAACCAGGGCGACCGCCACTGCCACCAGTCCTATAGCGGCAAGATGAAAATATTGTTCAGTCGAACTAAGTTTTTCGTGAAAGGTCGAATTGAATACCGCGATTAGTTGAAAGCCAAACAGTGCCTGAATTCCCGGTAACACCATTCGACATTCTTCAAGCAGATGCGTCACTGCCTCAGATAATGGCAACTCTTCTTTAGAAGCTTTCATCAATCTGCTCCTTTTTTGGGCTAGTTGGCGTACTCGAGAGATTAATAGTCTACCTTGGCGAGGGCTACGCCCCTAAATACTGTCCTCCCACCCTTCAACGATCGACTTTGAACCATTGCCGGTCATCCCGCGTTATTTCGTATTCGTAGCGTTGACAGCATGGCTTGCAACTCTAATTGGACTTTTTTGGAGTTGGATGACATAAGAAACGATCGTTGGAACCAGAGCGCAAAAGAAATTTTCTTTCCGTCGCGAGCAGTTTCAAAGATTTCTCAGGTCGGGAGTGTTTCGTCACCGATTTCCCTCCGTTCACACCAATTTATAGCCGTTTCGCTGCAAACACGACCACTACCGAAAAAAATACGGTTAGTCTCTCAAGCAGAGGATCGGCAACTCACCTGGTTTGTTCTAAATTGTCTCTTTTAAGGCAGCGTGTCCTTTGCGGCCAAGCTGGACAGCGTTGTTTGAAGCAAGGTCAGAGATCAGAGGTCAGAAGTCGGCGGTTGGGATCGCTTAGCTCCGGAGCCGGATGTTTATAGATGCCACCCGACCGCGGATCGCGCTCCAGCCGAGCGCAACCTGACAGTCTCGTCTATTTTCACCGTGAACATCGCGCTCCGCTGGAGCGCCAATTTTGTAATCGCTATCTATCTATAAACATCCGGCTCCTCCGGAGATTAGCGACTTCCGGCCAGTTCCTTAGGCGCTGATGTTATGTTTTTTTTCAGTGGCGACGAGCATCATCCCGCTCGTATTACTAAGCCACTCTTAGGATCGAAAGGACAATCCAATGAACCGAAGAGAGTTTGTTGTGGCAGGTTCGTTCACCTT